>JAJNBO010000119.1 GCA_021156245.1 Ramlibacter sp.
CGCGTGGCTGGCGATGTCGTTGACGATGGAGGCGACCACCTCTTCCTCGGTGATGGCGGTCATGCCGGTGCCGATGCGGCCGTCGTCGAGCTCGACGTCCACCAGGCACAGCGAGAGCGAGGTCGATTTGGCGTGGGCGCCGCTGCCCATGGTGATGGGCAGGTTCAGCGGCGTGGCGCGAACGGATGCGATTTTCATGGGCCGAGTCTGAGAGCCAGCCCACCGTACCGCAAGCGCTGCGCGCGAAAGGCGCTTTCGCGGCTGGCGAAATCCGCGTTTACCCGAGAGGGTGGCTCGACAAGACGACGGTGGCTCAGCTCGTCGGAGGCTCCCTGCGCAGGGCCTCGACCAGCGTGCGTGCGGCCGCCGGCGCGTCCTCGCCGATGCGCAGCGCGAGGTAGTGCGTGCGCCGTGCCCAGTCCTCGTCCAGCGGCACGGCTTTCAGCGGCAGTAGCTGCAGCTGGGGCGCGAGCGCCTCGGCTGGCAGCACGGCCACGCCCAGCCCGCCGGCCACCATGCGGCAGGCAGCATCGAAGCTGCGCATCTGCATGCGCACCTGCAGCGGCTCGCCCAGGGCCGCAGCCGCATTGAACAAGCGCGTGGAGACCGCGTTGGTGCCGGCGATCACGATGAAATTTTCCGCCAGGATGCGCGGCAGGCGGACGCTGGCTTCATCCGCGAGCGGATGTCCGTGCGGAACGATCACCGAGAGCTGGTCCTGGAAGAAGGGGAAGAAGGTGAGGCCGCGCGACGGCGTCGCCACGTCGACCACCCCCACGTCGGCGCGGCCCTCCAGCAGGGCGCCCAGGATCTCCGGGCTCATGCGCTCCTCGATGTCGACGTGGATGCGCGGGTGGCTGCGCATGAAGGCCTCCAGCCGCTGCGGCACCACCTGCAGCAGCGCCGAGGCGTTGGCGAGCATGCGCACGTGCCCCGCGAGGCCGAGGCTCCAGTCGCTCAGGTCGGTGACCAGGCGGTCGGCGTCGTCCACCAGCGCGCGGCCACGCTGCACCAGCAGGCGGCCCACCGACGTGAGCTCCACGCCGCGCGGCGAGCGCTCGAAGATGCGGATGCCCAGCTCGGACTCCATCGCGGAGATGCGCGCGCTCGCCGCGGCCACGGCGAGCTGCAGGCTGTCGCTGCCGGCGCTGATGGAGCCGCCGTCGGCGACGGCGATGACGACCCTCAGGGTGAGGAGGTCGAGGCGAGGGGGCATGCGGTGATTATTGTGTCGGGCGCCGCCAACGCAAACATCGCGAAAGGCGCGCGTTTGCTGGAGCGCGCGTGCCGCTTAAGGCATCATCCGCCCGCCCCTGAACTTACATCATGAAAGGTTTTGAATGAAAGTAGTGAGTTGGTTCGCATTCGCCGCGTGCGCGGCGATCACCACCGGCGCCGTGGCGCAAGCGCCGACTGCCGGCGGCAGGAACGTGAATGCGAGCACTTCGCGCTACCCCCTGGTCCTGGCGATGCCCAAGACCTACGGCAAGACGGAGACCATGGGCATCTGGGGCGGCTATTTCTCGCACCTGAGCCAGTGCGCGAACGTCAGCCTGCGCAACCAGTTGGGTGAGTCGCTCGAGCAGTCGACCAACGTGGATACGCTGGCCGAGAAGGACCTGATCGAGGCGGTCAAGGCGGGCAAGGCGCAACTCGCCCAGGTGAACCCCGGCCTCGTGCCGCAGATCGTGGCGGCGGGCCAGCCTGCGCCGTTTGCTGTCCCGGGCGAGAAGGCGAGCGCCAAACCGAATTCGTACCGCCTCATCCTGCTCGCCCGCACGGACTCGCCCTATCGCAAGCCCGCGGACCTGGCCGGCAAGAAGATCGCGCATACGACGCAGACCTCCAACTCCGGCAATCTGGCGCCGCGCGCGCTGTTCCCGGCCCTCGGCCTGGTGCCCGAGAAGAACTACGAAGTGGTGTTCTCCGGCGGACACGAGCGATCCGTGGTGGGCGTGATGCACGGCTTCTACGACGGCGCCGCCGTTGCCAGCGACCTGTTCCAGCGGATGGTGGTCAAGGGCGACGTGCGCATGTCCAGCGTGCGCGTCATCTGGGAGAGCCCGCCGTTCATGACCGAGAGCTGGATCATGACGAAGGACGTCCCTGCGGACGTCCAGGCCCGCGTGCGCAACTGCACCTTCAACTACCAGTTCTCGCCGAACCTGAAGAAGCTGCTGCCCGGCAACGACGTCTTCGTGCCGGTGAAGTACGAGCGCGACTTCGCGACCGTGCTCGAGGTCTACAACAAGACCCAGGCCGCGGCGAAGTAGGGCGCGCGAGAGCGGAGTCGGGCACCTACGAGGTCGTCGCCTCGAAGTATGCCTGGATCGCCTTGGGCAGCGCCTTGCGCTGCGTCCGCCGCAGCTTGACCAGCAGGTCGTGCGGCGCAGCGTCCACCTGGTACTCGCGCTGGATGTCCTCGCGGATCCTGGAGAGCAGGGCCGCGGCGACTTCGGCGTGGGCCATCGCGAGGTGGGCGCGGTCGGCCGGCGGCAGCGCGTGGAAGGAGGCGGGCGACTGCAGGCGGTAGCTGCCGGCCTGCGGGTACAGCCGCCGCGACAGCAGCATCGTGCAGGCGAACGAGTGGTCCTGCTTCTTGTCCGGGCCCAGCCGCTCCAGCTCGGACGACCAGAAGCGCTTGTCGAAACAGGTGTTGTGCGCCACGAGCGGCGCGCCGCCCACGAAGCGCAGCGCCTGCACCATCACGTCGGCGGCCGGCGGCGCCGTGCGGATCATCTCGTTGCTGATGCCGGTGTACTGATCGGTGAAGGCCGGGATGCGCACGCCGGCGTTCATCAGCGACTGGAAGCGTGCGACGACCTTGCCGTCTTCCACCATGACGATTGCGATCTCGGTCGCACGGTCGCCCATGGCGGGCGACAGTCCGGTGGTTTCGAAGCGATGACGCCGACGAGGCTCATGCGGGGATTGTCCTGGTGTGGAAGCGTCAGTTCTTCCAGCGCTGATCCGTCTTCGGCTTGCACTCACAATTGAAGTCCGGCCCGTACTCGCCGGATCGGATGCTTCGACACACCCAGGTGCGCGCACCGGTCTGCCTGTCCGAAATGCTGTCCCAGTCCCAGCCCAGGGCGAAGATCTGGCGCAGCTGCTTCAGGGCGTCGACGCGCGTTTCGCCCACGATGCTCGTGACGCGAGTCACCTGGTCGTCGCGGCGGGGAATCAGGTTCACCGGCATCTGGTCCCAACGCTCCTCCTCTTCCAGGTACCGCAGTTCCAGCCTGAGCGCCTCTCGCCGCTCCGCGGAGTTGCTGATGGAGCTCATGGCAGTCTCGAGGTCTCGCTTCCTCGAGACGAAGACGCTCGGGGGAATGGGATTGCAGGACCGCGCTGGCTTCTGGGGAGAGGCTGTTGTTGCAGTCTTGTCGGGTGCCGGCGGTGTGGGCGCGGTGCTTTGCGCCGGCAAAGTCGGTGTCGGCGTAGCCGCGGGAGCGGGCGCAGACCGGATGTTCACTTCAACGTTGCGGTGCGCCGCTGCGCAGGGCGCCTGCGAGTAGCTCGTTTGTCCGCCGCCATCGACACACTTGAAGATCTGGGCTTGCGCGCAGCAAGCCGCCAGCGCCATCGAAAGCGCTACTGCCGTTTTCTTTCTCAACTTCTTCCTCCGCCCACGAGTATGCCGAGGCTCGTGGACGGCAACAAGTTTTCATCTCTCCACGGCAAGAACCATCGCCACAACCGCCCCCATCCACCTCCCCACTGCCACCAGCCCACAGATCGTCAGCACCACGGCCACGAACGCCGCGGCCTCATGCCCGCCCGACTTGGCAACAAGGGCCACGGCAACAGCGACAAACGCAGCACCAACCAACCCGATGGCGAGTTCGCGGCGCCACCACGGCACACGCGCCGCCTCCCGCCCCTCAGCCGCCTCCTTTGCGAGCATCAACCGCGCCACCAGGCCAAGCCACCCACCGGCCACGAGCGCCAGCATTACCAGCATCGAAAACTTGCTGTACAGAGCGGCATGCAAGCAGGCTACGCCGAGGGCGGCGCTGACGATCGCCCACCACGGTGGTTGGCGCATGTAGAAGGGGAGATCGGGGTCCTGCGGCTTGCGCAACGCCGCGATGGGCAGGCGATCCAGCCAGGCGGCGACGGCGAAGCCGAGGAAGAGGAACGTGAGGACGAGGAAAACCGCGGTTCGAAGGTGCACGAGCGGTGGCCTTCGGCCGGGTGAGGTCCGGCCTCGCGGACCATCTTAGGATGGGGCTGAGCAAAGGGCGATACCTGCGTGGCGTGGGGGCCACGCGGGCAAGGTGCCAGCCTGGGCCGAGGTGTCGCGGTTCGGCGCTGCGCGCGCTCACCACGACCTACGGGATCTACCCGTTACTTTGCAGCCTTCTTCGGCGCGCGCGCGGCATCCAGTGCGGCGGACTTGGCGGCCTGCTTTTCGGAGCGCGTCTTCGTGGCCTTGGGCTTCTTCACTTCCTTGGCGACCGGCGCTGCATCTCCGCTCACCTTGGGCTTGTCCTTGGCGGCGGGACGGTGCGTGCGCACCAGGCGATCGAGAGCGCTGGGGCCGGGCTTCAAGGCCTGCGCCCTGCGCTCGGCGCGCTGCTCCTTGAGCTGCTTGCGCTCTTCGATGAGGGCGGTCTCTTCGGCCGACGGCTTTTTGTCCGAGGAGGCCGATCCGGCGGCCTTGGCGGCGTGCAGTGCTTTGCCGTTGTCGGAGAGCCTCTTCTTGAATGATGCGGAGCGGACGGGCATTGGATGGTTCTCCTGGAGTTGGGAGGTGACTTTAGGCGGAGTGGGGGTGGCGTGGGGGCGGGGATACAAAATCTCTCGAACTGGGGCGGCTCAGCCGGGCGCGTGCCGCGCGTGCCCCTCACCCCGGCCCTCTCTCCAGCGGGGAGAGGGAGTCAACTCCCTGGTGCCTCTTCGATCAAGGCCATGATGTTGCCCTCGGTGTCCTTGAACCAGGCTGCCTTGGCCCCGCCTTCCGTGATCGCGCCCTGGGCGCTGCGCTTCCCGGGTTCGTTGGGGTAGTCCTCGAACTTCACGCCCTTGGCCTTGAGCGCCACGATCAGGGCGTCGACGTCCGGTACCGACCAGAAGGCCTGGCTGGCTTTCGAAGTGCCGGCGTTCGGCGACAGGTACAGGAAGCACGCGGTGCCGCCGGCGAATTCGTAGACCACGCCGCCCTCGCGCACCTCCTTCGGCCGCAGGCCGACCTTGGTTTCGTAGAACTGCCGGGCCCGGGCCAGGTCACTGGCCGGGATGTACGCGTACATGGGGAAGTCCTGCAGCATCTTCGTTCTCCCTTGGGTTGAGCGCGCGGCCGGTCTGCGTCAGCGGTTCACGATCGGCTGGAAGCCGCCGAAGATCATGCGCTTGCCGTCGAAGGGCATGTTGTTCATGTCGTGGTCCATCTCCGGGTCTTCCATGGACTTCTTCATGCCCTCGTCACGCACCGCCTTGGACGGCCAGGTGATCCACGAAAAGACCACCGATTCGTCGTCCTTGCGCTGCACGGCCATGGAGAAGGACGTGACCTGGCCTTCGGGCACGTCGTCGCCCCAGCACTCGACGACTGTCAGTGCGCCGTGCCGCTTGAAGATGGCGGCGGCCTTTTCGGCGATGGTGCGATAAGCCTCCTTCTTGGCCGTGGGCACGGCCAGCACGTATCCATCCACGTAGTTCATCGGTTTCTCCTTGGGTTGTGGGTGAGGTGGCGGGATGCCGCCCCATGCTTTCAAGACGAAGGAGCATGATGGGAATCGACAGGGGCGTGTAACGGGGGATTGCTCAGCTGCGCCGCGGTCGGCGGGAGGGTGGCGGGGTCGCCGTCGAGAACCCGCCTTACGTAGGTTTTTAGTGAACAATCCTCCTTGTCATTCTGCTTTTTCGTTTGGTTCGATCCGGCTACCTTCCAGGGTCCGGTAATGCTCTCTCTTTAGGAGACTCTCTTGAGAAAAACACTCGCGCTGTTCGCCGTGGTCCTGACCCTGGGCATGACGGCCATGTCCTTCGACGCCGAAGCCCGCCGCATGGGCGGCGGCAAGTCCTCCGGCATGCAGCGGCAGACGACCACGGCGCCGGCCAATTCGCCCGGCGCCACCAACTCGCCGAGCCAGGCCGCGCCTGCTGCGGGTACGGCCGCTGCCGCTGGCGCGCCCGCTGCTGCTGCGGCCAAGCGCAGCTGGATGGGCCCGATCGCCGGTCTCGCAGCCGGCCTGGGCCTCGCGGCCCTGATGTCGCACCTGGGCCTGGGTGCGGCGTTCGCCAACTTCCTGATGATCGCGCTGCTGGTGATGGCCGTGCTGGCGGTGGTCGCGTTCGTCATGCGCAAGCGTGCGGCGGCACAAGGCGGCGCGATGGCGGGTGCGGGCGGCGTGGGTCGCATGGGTGGCCCCTTCGGCCAGCCGCAGCAGACTGCTTATCAAAGCAATGAACCGGCGATGCAGCCGCGAGGCGGGTCGCTGATCGGCTCGCGCCTGGGCGCGGGTGCCGGGGAGCCCTGGGCGCCCGCCTCCGCGGGGGCGACGGGTAGCATTCCCGCCGACTTCGACGCGGCGGGTTTCGCCAAGAACGCGGAAGACCAGTTCATGGCGCTGCAAGCGGCCAACGACGCCGCCGACCTGGTGCGCCTGCGCAGCTATCTCACGCCGGAGATGTTCGAGGCCGTGAAGGCGGACATCGAAGAGCGTGGCAATGCGCCGCAGCAGACGCAGGTGTTCGGCCTCAACGCGCAGGTGCTGGACGTGGCCGAGGAAGGCAACCAGTACGTAGTGAGCGTGCGCTTCCAGGGCAGCGTGCGGGACGAAGTCGGCGCCATCCCGGAAGACCTCGACGAGATCTGGCACCTGGTCAAGCCCAAGCAGGGCATGGGCGGGTGGGTGATTGCGGGGATCCAGCAGGCGAAGTGATGGTGGTGAGGGGTGGCGCGCTGCGAAGCGCCCCCACCCCGGCCCTCCCTCAGAGGGGGAGGGAGTAATTCAAGAAGGACGCTGCGGCGTCCTTTTTCTTTGCTGTTGTCCTACCCCGGCGGTACCGAGAGCCTTGCAGACTCGCAAGCATGGCCATGAACAGATTTCTGATGGGTTCGGGACCTGGCGAACCGCCGCCGGAGCCGGTGCCTCCCTTGTCGCCGCAACCGGAGCCGCCGAAGGGGCCGATGCCGATGCCCAAGCCGATGATGCGTTGAAGGAGCTAGGCAACTCCGTGCAGCAGGCGCTGCACGAGCGGATGCTGGATTTTTCGCTCGGCGCTGATCAGGTGGAAATGCTCCACCAGCTCCGGCGCTTCGCCGAGCAGGC
>JAJNBO010000120.1 GCA_021156245.1 Ramlibacter sp.
TGGCCGCGCGGCCACCGGCTGCCGTCGCTGGAGGAGCTGATGCTGGAGTTCGGGGTCGCGCGCGTGACGGTGCGCCAGGCGGTGGACCTGCTGGCGCGTGAAGGGCTGCTGTCGCCGCAGCAAGGGCGCGGCACGTTCGTCACCGGCGCGCCGAGCCGCGAACGCATCATCACGGTGGTGACCACGCTCGACGAGCTGGCGCGCCTGTACGAGGACACGCAGCCCCGCATCGTCAACATCGACGAATCCGCCGGGTCGCCGCCGCTGGCGGAAGGCGAAGGCACGGCCGCGGACCGCTATGCGTTCATGCGCCGCGTCCACCTGCGCGACGGCAAGCCGTACTGCGTGATCAACATCTATCTCGACGAGCGCATCTTCCGCCAGTCGCCGCAGGCCTTCCGCAAGAAGACGGTGATCCCGTTGCTGAAAGCCATGAAGGGCGTGCGCATCGCCGCGGCGCACCAGGTGCTGACGATCGCCAGCGCCGACATGGAAGTGGCGCGCCTGCTCGAACTCCCGGTGAACGCACCCACGGCCGAAGTGCGCCGCATCTTCAAGGATGCTGCCGGCACCGTGATCTACCTGGCCGACGTCACCTACCGCGGCGACGCCATCCGACTCGAAATGGACCTCAAGCCGTGACCCTCGCCCCGCTCCCTGCCGCGCCCGTGCACCCTGCCCGCGTCGAAGCTTTCGTGTTCCGGTGCCCGATCGCGACGCCCGTGCGCACGTCCTTCGGCACCATGCACGACCGGCCCGCCGTGTTCGTGCGCGTCGAGGACGCGGACGGCGCGGTGGGCTGGGGCGAGGTCTGGTGCAACTTTCCTTCGTGCGGCGCCGAGCACCGCGCGCGATTGCTGGACACGGTGCTGGCGCCGCTCGCCACCAGCCGGTCGTTCACCGGGCCGGCGGAGGCCTTCGAATGGCTCAGCGCGCGAACGGCGGTGCTCGCCATCCAGTCCGGCGAACCCGGCCCGATCGCGCAGGTGATCGCCGGCATCGACCTCGCGTTGTGGGACCTGTCCGCCCGCCGCGCCGGCCAGCCGCTGTGGCGTTATCTCGGCGGCGCGCGCGATGAAGTCGTGGCCTATGCCAGCGGCATCAACCCGGACCGCCCGCAGGACATCGTGGCGGCAAAGCGGGCCGAGGGCTATCGCGCCTTCAAGCTCAAGATCGGCTTCGGCCGCGAGCGCGACCTCGAGAACCTGCGCGCGGTGCGCACACTGCTGGGCGCGCAGGTTCCCCTGATGGTGGACGCCAACCAGGGCTGGACGCTCGACGAAGCCTGCGCCATGGCGCCGGCCCTCGCCGAGTTCGGCCTCGGCTGGCTCGAAGAGCCATTGCGCGCCGACCGGCCCTGGCGCGAGTGGCGCGAGCTCACGCGGGAAACACGCATTCCGCTGGCCGCAGGCGAGAACGTGATGGGCCACGAAGCCTTCGAGGTGGCGGTCGACTCGCGCACGCTCTCCGTGCTGCAACCCGACCTGGCGAAGTGGGGCGGCGTCTCGGGCTGCTGGCCTGCGGTGCAGCGCGCGCTCGCGGCGGGGCTGCGTTACTGCCCCCACTACCTCGGTGGCGGCATCGGACTGCTCCACTCCGCGCATGTGCTGGCCGCCGCGGGTGGCGATGGCATCCTGGAGATCGATGCGAATCCGAATCCGCTACGCACCGAGTTGATGGGGCCGCTGACGCGCTTGCAGGAGGGCCGCGCGTCGCTGGGCGAGGCGCCTGGCATCGGCATCACGCCCGACCTGAAGCAGCTCGCGGAGCTTTGCGCGCGCGGAAGTTGAGCGCATGCCGGGGTTCGGCTGCGCCGAAACCCGGCCTACGAAGAGCGCTTGCCGTAGGTCGGGTTCGGCAAAGCCGACCCCGACAAACAGAGGCGGCTAGAGCATGAAGTCGCCGGCGTCGAGCGCGGTCACTCCGGCCAGCACGACCACAAACTCCACGGCCGCATCCGAATCGGTGTTGGCGAAAAGGGCGATGCCGCCTTCGACGGTCTCGTACCACATGTCGCCGGCCGCGCTTCCAGGCTGGCTTCCCACGAAGCGCAGGGACTGCAGGCCAGCCAGGCCTGCATTGCCATCGATCAGCGAAAGGTCGATGCGGTCCGTGCCCCGCGTGAAGTCCAGGATCAGGTCGTACGCCGCCAGGTTGCTTTCGTCGGTGGAGCGGAACACGAAGACGTCGCTGCCGGCATCGCCGCGCAGGTCGTCGGCGTGCGTGCCGCCCACCAGCGTGTCGTTGCCACCGCCACCCACCAGCGTGTCGTTGCTCGCCGCGCCGTCCAGCAGGTTGTCCCGGGCGTTGCCAGCCATCGCGTTGTTGCCGAGGTTGCCGATGCCGCGGATCGCCGCGCCGGTGAGCACCAGGTCGTCGATGGAATTGCCCATCGCGTGGTCGACCGACGAGACGACCGTGTCGACCCACGCGTCCCACACCTTCTCCGACGCGATATCGCCAGCGTGGTCGACCACGTAGACATCCGCACCGTAGCCGCCGTCCATCCTGTCGGCGCCGCCGCGCCCGTCGAGCTTGTTGTCTCCCTCGTTGCCGCGCAGGACGTTGGCCATCGCATTGCCCGTGCCGTCCATGTTGAAGATCCCCGTGAGCGTGAGGTTCTCCTGCCACGCGCCCAGCGTGCGCGTCGCGCCGGAAACCAGCGTATCGATGCCTCCGTCTTCGGCCTCGACCACGACGTCACCGGCTTCCACCATGTAGGTGTCGTTGCCGAGGCCGCCGCGCAGCGTGTCGGCCCCCGCGCCGCCGTCCAGCCGGTTCGCCGCGGCGTTGCCCACCAGCACGTTGGCCAGCATGTTGCCGGTTCCGTTGATGCGCGCCGTCCCGGTGAGCGTGAGGTTGTCGACGTGCTCCCGCAGCGTGAAGGTCACGCTGGACAACACGGTGTCCACGCCACCGGCGGCACGGCTTTCCACCGCCTCGTCGAGCCGGTGGTCCACGACATAGGTGTCGTTGCCGTTGCCGCCGATCATGCGATCGGCGCCGGCGCCGCCGTCGAGGCGGTTGTTGCCGCCGTTGCCCTGCAGCTCGTTCCTCAGGGCGTTGCCGGTTCCGTTCAGGTTGGCCGTCCCTCCCAGGGCGAGGTTCTCCTGGCGCGCGCCGAGCGTGAAGCTCACGGTGGCGACCACCCGGTCCGTTCCACCGTCCGCGCCAGCCGCCTCGACGATGACGTCGGCCGCGGAGTCCACCAGGTAGGTGTCGTCCCCGAGCCCGCCCACCAGGGTGTCGGCCCCGCTGCCGCCGTTCAGCGTATCTTGGCCGTCGAGCCCTTCCAGCCGGTTGGCCGCGCCGTTGCCGCGCAGTTCGTTGTCCTCGGCGTTGCCGATGCCCTGCGTGGCGGCGCCGGTGAGGACGAGCACCTCCACGTGGTCGCCGAGGGTCAGGTTCAGCGACGAACGAACGGTGTCGCGGCCTTCGAACAGCTCCTCGATCACGACGTCGCCGGCGTCGTTCACGACATAGGTGTCGTCACCGGTATCGCCCAACATCGTGTCCGCGCCGATTCCCCCGTCGAGGACGTTCGTGCCCCAGTGGCCCTGCAGCCGGTTGTCCAGCGCGTTGCCCGTGCCGTCCAGGCGCACGTCCTGCTCGCCTTCGAGGATCAGCCACTCCACGTTCGCGGCAAGGGTGTGGCTGATGCGGGAGTACACGATGTCGCGATCGCCGCCCGAAGCGATTTCCGTGACCACATCTCCCTCGTCGTCGACGCGGTAGAAGTCGTCACCGCCGCCTCCGATCATCGTGTCCGCACCCAGCCAGCCGTCCAGCGAATTGGCGGCCGCACTGCCCCGCAGGACGTTGTCGAGCGCGTTGCCCGTGCCCTCGAAAGCGTCTCCGGTCAGGGTGAGGTTCTCGATGCCGGTGCCGAGCGTCCACTTCTGGTCGGTGATCAAGTGGTCCACGCCGCCCGACGCGGCTGCGGATTCCTCGACAAAGCCGTTGCCGGTGACGATGTAGGTGTCGTTGCCGGCGCCGCCACGCAGGCGGTCGAGGCCGCCGCCTTCCAGGGTGTCATTGCCCAGGCCGCCGGTGACGGTGGTACCGCCCCCGTTGGAAACCAGGTGGTTATCCAGTGCATTGCCTGTCAGCGTGCCGCCGATGGACTCGATTTCCGCGTTCTCCACGTGGTCAGGCAGCACCCAGCTCGCGTCCCAGACCATCACCGTGTCGATGCCGCCGTCGGCGAGTTCCACCACCGTGTCGCCCCCCCACAGCGTGTAGACGTCGTCGCCGAGGCCGCCCTCCAGGGAGTCCGCGCCCCGTTCGCCCAGCAGGGTGTCGTTTCCGTCGTTGCCGACCAGCGTGTCGTTCCCGACGCCGCCATTGAGCTGGTTCGCTTGCGTGTTGCCTGCCAGGTAGGCGGCAAGCGCGGTCCATTCCGGATCGATGCGCGCGTTCTCCACGCCCTCGCCCAGCGTGTAGCTGGCCGCGTACGAGATGAGCGTGTCGAAACCGCCGCCGCCCGCCTCCGAGACGACGTCCTCGGTGTCGCGAACGATGTAGTGGTCGTTCCCTGCGCCACCCTCCATCGAATCGGTGCCGGCGCCGCCATCCAGGGTGTCGTTGCCCGCTCCGCCACGCAAGGTGTCGTTGCCGGTGCCGCCGTACAGTTCGTCGGCCCCGTCGCTTCCTTCCAGCAAGTCGTGGCCGCCGTAGCCATTCAGGCGGTTCGACGTGGTGTCCCCGTCCACCACCACGTCATTCACTGCGTCCTCCGCGCCGGCGGCGTGCAGCGTGTCAGCGCCGTTGCTTCCGTTCAGCGTGTCCGATCCGCTGCCACCGTACAGCACGTTGCTGCCGGTACCCTCCACAACCTGCAGCAGGTCTCCGCCCGCGCCGCCCAGCAAGGTGCTGTTGCCGCTGCCCGAGGTCTGGAGCGCATCGCCCCCTGCGCCGCCGACCAGCAGGTTGGCGCCGCTCCTGCCGTGCAGCCAGTCCCCCTCGTCGCCACCGACCAGGGTGTCGGCGCCCGCGCCGGTCTCGGCATCGAAACCCGTATCGACGCCGCTGCCGTCGATGTGCACGGCGTCCGTCGAAAATTGGGCAGTGGCATCGAACGTGACCTTGCCGCTTGCGGCAGCGAAAAAGGTGTCGTCCAGTTGCAGGCGGATCGTGCCGCCCGTGCCGAGCACGAAGCGCTCGATGCCTTGGACCATCGCGCCGCTCAGGGCCAGGGGGGTGGCGTACTCGCCCGAGATCCACAGCTCGTCGAAGCTGCCTTCGCCGCCATCGATGGCGTCTCCGGCTGCCAGGGCGCCAGCCACCCGGATGATGTCGTTTCCGTAGCCGGCCACCACCGTGTCCGCGCCGCCGGCGGTCACGTCGATGACGTCGTCCCCGACAGTGCCTTGCAGGAGATCGTCGCCGGTGCCGCCGTTGCGAAAAGCGCCGTTGCCGAAGATGAGTTGCGTTCCGTCGAGGTCGCCGGGCTCCAGCCCGGCCAAGGTGACGCTGAACTCACCGATGGAAACGACGGTGTCAGCGCCGACAGCAGCAAGGTTCAGGAGCCGCGGGGAAAGATACGAGGGAATCAGGAGCGTGTCGCTGGCGGGATCGAAACCCGGCAGGGTCGTGCCTGAAACGGTCGCCAAAACATACTGCGTCATGCACTGCTCCTCGCGGGCGCACTGGAGGCGCCGTTTCCCGATTACATCATTTCACGGCTGGGCTGGCACTCTTTACTCGTCCAGCAACCCGCCTTTGTAGAAACTGTACGCAGTGCCGTCGTGCAGATAGAAATATCCATCCGCGCACCCGTCCTTGCCCGGGAAGAACTCGCGGTACTTCTTCGGCACCAGCCGCTCGAGCTCCTCGTCGGAGAGCTCTTCGAACTCCACCGGCGTGATCGGCTGCCCTGCCCGCAGTCGGCGGCCTTCCATCATTCGACGCGCGTGACGGCCAGCGGCTTGAATCCGAGATCCGCCACCTTGCCCTTGCGGCCGCGCACGCCCTTGGCGTTGTTCAGGGACCGGATCTCCAGCACTTCCTCGCGGTCCTTGTCGCCGCGGCCCAGGCCGGTGATGCGCACCGAGCGCGTGTAGGCAGCGGCGCCCGCCAGTTCTTCCTTGGGCTCCAGGTCCATCAGCATCAGCCCGCGGCCGCCGTTGGCCATGGGCTTGAGCTCCTTGATCTCGAAGGTCAGCACGCGCTTGCCGGTGGAGGCGCAGCAAACGTGCGTCGCGAACCCCTCCGCGCCCGCCACGCCCACCAGCGAAGGCCGGCACACCGTTTCCCCGGCGCCCAGCGAGACGAAGGACTTGCCGCCCTTCTGGCGCGAGATCATGTTCTCCACCGCGGCGACGAAGCCGTAGCCTCCGGAATTCGACAGCAGCAGGAAGACGTTGCCGGCTCCCGCGAAATAGTGGACCAGCTGCGTGCCCGAATCCAGTTCGACGAAGGTGGTGAGCGGCTGGCCGTCGCCCCGCGCGCCCGGCAGCACCGACACCGGGATCGAATAGACCCGGCCGTTGCTGCCGAAGGCCAGCAAGGTGTCGACGGTGCGGCATTCGAAGGTGCCGTACAGCCCGTCGCCGGCCTTGAAGGCGAAGCTCGCGGCGTCGTGCCCGTGGCCCTGGCGTGCCCGCACCCAGCCTTTCTGCGACACCACCACCGTCACCGGCTCGTCGATCACCTTCACTTCGGCCACGGCCTTCTTCTCGGCCTGGATCAGCGTGCGGCGCGCATCGCCGAACGTCTTGGTGTCGCCTTCGATCTCCTTGATCATCAGGCGGCGCAGCGCCGCGGGCGAACCCAGGATCTCTTCCAGCTTCGCCTGCTCGGTGCGCAGCTCCCTCAGCTCCTGCTCGATGCGGATCGCTTCCAGCCTGGCCAACTGGCGCAAGCGGATTTCGAGGATGTCCTCGGCCTGGCGGTCCGACAGGTTGAAGCGGGCGATCAGCGCCTGCTTCGGCTCCTCCGCGGCGCGGATGATCGCGATCACCTCGTCGATGTTCAGCAGCACCAGCTGCCGGCCTTCGAGGATGTGGATGCGGTCCATCACCTTTTCCAGGCGATGGCGCGAGCGCCGCTCGATGGTGCGCTGGCGGAACTCGATCCACTCCACCAGCATCTGCCGCAGCGACTTCTGCACCGGCCGGCCGTCGAGGCCGACCATGGTGAGGTTGATCGGCGCCGAGGTTTCCAGGCTGGTGTGCGCCAGCAGCGCGGTGATCAGTTCCTGCTGCGCGATGCGGCTGGTCTTGGGCTCGAACACCAGCCGCACCGGCGCGTCCTTGCTCGACTCGTCGCGCAC
>JAJNBO010000121.1 GCA_021156245.1 Ramlibacter sp.
GCTCGCCGCGCGCGAACACGAGAACCTGCGCGCCACCTACGAGCGCATGCTCGAGCGGGGTCCCGAGCGCTTCCAGGTCAAGCCCAGCGGCGTGCCCGAAATGGCCGACCTGTACGAGCAGCTCCCCAACTTTTCCGAAGCGCTCGACGACGTCAAGCGCCATGTGGCGCTGTCGCAGGATTCGGGCGACGGCATCGAGATCACGCCGATGCTGCTGCTCGGCCCGCCCGGCATCGGCAAGACGCACTTCGCGCGGCAACTCGCCGAGCTGCTCGGCACCGGCATGAGCCTCGTTCCCATGAGCTCGATGACCGCGGGCTGGCTGTTGTCGGGTGCGTCGTCGCAATGGAAGGGCGCCAAGCCCGGCAAGGTGTTCGAGGCGCTGGTGGACGGCCAGTACGCCAACCCGGTGCTGGTGGTGGACGAGATCGACAAGGCCAGCGCCGACGCGCAGTACGACCCGCTCGGCTCCCTCTACAGCCTGCTGGAACACGACACGGCCCAGACCTTCATGGACGAATTCGCCGAGGTGGCCATCGACGCCAGCCAGGTGATCTGGATCATGACGGCCAACGACGAGCGCTGCATCCCCGAGCCGATCCTGAACCGCATGAACGTGTTCGAGATCGACGCCCCGACGCTGGACCAGGCGCGCACCATCGCGCGGAATCTCTACGCATCGATCCGCGGCCAGCATGGCTGGGGCGCCCGCTTCGACGCGGAGCCGGCGGACGACGTGCTGGATTGCCTGGCCGAACTGGCGCCGCGCGAGATGCGCCGCGCGCTCATGACCGGCTTCGGCAATGCGCGCCTGGCGCACCGCGGCACGCTCGAGGCCGACGACCTGCCCAAGTGCGGCAGCGGCAAGACGAGGATGGGCTTCGTGCAGTAAGGGGAGTCAGCCGCCGGGCACGCGCTCCGGCGGCACGCCCGGCACCGGCGAGACGGGTTCGGGCCCCGTCTCTTTCCATTCGTACAGTTTCGCCGCGTTGAACACCGCGTTCGGGTACTGGGGCTTTCCGCGGCTGCCGTTGTATCGGCCGAGGGCCATATACAGGTCGCCGCGCTCGCGGTCGATGTAGTGACGCAGGATCACGCAGCCGAAACGCAGGTTGGTCTGCATGTGGAACAGGCTCGACGGGTCGCCGTTGCCGATCACTCGGGTCCAGAACGGCATCACCTGCATGTAGCCACGGGCGCCCACGGGACTCACCGCGAACTTGCGGAAGGCGCTTTCCACCTGGATCAGCCCCAGCACGAGCCCGGGGTCGAGCCCGGCGCGCTTGCTCTCGTACCAGACGGTCTGCAGGAATTCACGGCGCTCGTTCCAGTCCGCCTTGCGGCGCCGCAGGCGGTTGCTCATCGCACCCAGCCAGCGCAGGTACTTCAGGCGCACGTCGATGTCCGCGAACTCGGGAACGGGCGGCGCGCTGTTGGCGATGGCGGAGGTGAGCGCGGTACGCACCGAGTCCGCCAGGGGCTCCTCGATCTGGCCGCCGGCATGCGCCGGGGCGGCCGTCATCCACGAGACCGGGCCCGCGAGCGCCGGCAGCAGGACGGAGCGGCGGCGGATCACGCTGCGAGCTTCCCCTTCACGAAGGAGGCGATTTCGCCCGCGGCGACCTTCGTGGCGGCCGCATCGCGGCGGTGCTGGTATTCCAGCTGCCCTTCCTTGAGGCCGCGATCGGAGATCACCACGCGATGCGGAACGCCGATCAGCTCCCAGTCGGCGAACATGGCGCCGGGGCGCTCCCCGCGGTCATCCAGCATGACGTCGACGCCGGCGCCGGCGAGGTCGTCGTGCAGCTGCTGCGCCGCGGCCTTCACCTCCGCGCTGCGGTCCATCCCGATCGGGCAGATCACCACCGTGAACGGGGCGATGGCGTCCGGCCAGATGATCCCGCGCTCGTCGTGGTTCTGCTCGATGGCGGCGGCGGGCAGGCGCGTGATGCCGATGCCGTAGCAGCCCATCTCGAACACCTTGGGCTTGCCGTCCTCGTCGAGGAAGGTGGCGTTCATCGCCACGCTGTACTTGGTGCCGAGATAGAAGATGTGGCCCACCTCGATGCCGCGCTCGATGGCGAGCTTGCCCTTGCCGTCGGGAGACGAATCGCCTTCGACGACGTTGCGCAGGTCGGCCACCGCATCGGGCTCCGGCAGGTCGCGGCCCCAGTTGACGCCGGCGAGGTGGAACCCCTCCTCGTTGGCGCCGCAGATCCAGTCGGCCATCACCGCCACTTCGCGGTCGGCCACCACCTTCACCGGCTGCTTCAAGCCGATGGGGCCGAGGTAACCCGGCCTGGTGCCGAAATGCGCCTCGATCTCGGGGACCGTGGCGAAGCGGAAGCCGGCGTCCAGGCCAGCGACCTTGGACACCTTGATCTCGTTCATGTCGTGGTCGCCGCGCACCAGCAGCAGCCACAGCTGCGTCTTCACCGGCTGGCCCTTGGCGTCGACGACGTCGGTGGCGAGCACCAGCGACTTGACCGTGCTGGCCAGCGGAACCTGCAGCAGCGCGGCGACATCCGCGCAGGTGCTCTTGCCTGGCGTGGGCACCTTTTCCATCGCCTTCGCCGCGGCGCCGCGCGGGCCCTTGGGCGCCAGCGCCTCGGCCTTTTCCATGTTGGCCGCGTACCCGCTGTCCGGGCAGTAGACGATGGCGTCTTCGCCGGTGGCGGCGATCACCTGGAATTCCTCCGACAGGTCCCCGCCGATGGCGCCGCTGTCGGCGGCGACGGCGCGGTAGCGCAGGCCGAAGCGGTCGAAGATGCTGCGGTACGCCTGCGCCATGGACTCGTAGCTTTTCTTCGCGCCCGCCTGGTCGCGGTCGAAGCTGTACGCGTCCTTCATGATGAACTCGCGCCCGCGCATCAGGCCGAAGCGCGGCCGGCGCTCGTCACGGAACTTGGTCTGGATCTGGTACAGGTTCTTGGGCAGCTGCTTGTAGCTGCGCAGCTCCTGGCGGGCGATGTCGGTGACGACTTCCTCGCTGGTGGGCTGCACCACGAAGTCGCGCTCGTGGCGGTCCTTGATGCGCAGCAACTCGGGCCCCATCTTCTCGAAGCGGCCGGTCTCCTGCCAGAGCTCCGCGGGCTGGACGACGGGCATCGTGCATTCGACGGCGCCGGCGCGATTCATTTCCTCGCGCACGATCGCCTCGACCTTCCGGATGACGCGCAGCCCCATCGGCATGTACGTGTAGATGCCGGCGCCGAGCTTCTTGATCATGCCGGCGCGCATCATCAGCCGGTGGCTGGCGACCTCGGCGTCGGCGGGGGCTTCCTTCAGCGTGGAAATCAGGAACTGCGAGGCTCTCATCTCAATGGTCAGGCGGGGTGGGAGTGGCTGAGCCCTTCCAGCGCCGGGAAGCGCCGTGCATAATGAACTCAGTTCAAAGATTTGGGGTGTGATTATGCTGGACCGGGACGGCTTCAGGCCTAACGTCGGCATCATCCTGCTCAACCAGAAAAACCAGGTGTTCTGGGGCAAGCGCATCCGGACGCACAGCTGGCAGTTCCCGCAAGGCGGCATCGACCGCGGCGAAAGCCCCGAGCAGGCCATGTTCCGGGAACTCCACGAGGAAATCGGGTTGATGCCGGAACACGTGCGCATCATCGCGCGCACGCGCGACTGGCTGCGCTACGAAGTGCCGGAGCGCTACATCCGGCGCGACGCGCGCGGTCACTACAAGGGCCAGAAGCAGATCTGGTTCCTGCTGCAGCTGACCGGCCACGACTGGAACCTGAACCTGCGCGCCACCAACCACCCGGAGTTCGACGCCTGGCGCTGGAACGACTACTGGGTGCCGCTGGACGTGGTGGTGGAATTCAAGCGCGGGGTCTACGAGATGGCCTTGCGCGAACTGGCGCGCTACCTGCCCCGCAACGACCACCGCAACCGGTACCTGCGCAGCGGCATGCGCACGCGCGACGGAGAGCAGGGCCCCCACGACGGCGGCGCGCTTCCGGGCCCCGGCATGGAGCTGCCGCCCGGCGCCACCTTCGAGCCCAATCCGCAGGCCCGCGCGCAACCGGATCTTGCCAAGGGAAAACATGCTTCGTAGCTTCCTGGCGCTGGCCCTCGCCGGCGCCACCGCTTCGTCCTTCGGACAGCTGGTCGACGTCAACCCGGACTGGAAGGAAGTGGAAGTGCCGCCCCCGCCGGCGCTGCGCACGCAAGGCCTGATCCCCATCGAGATGCCGGGCGGCATCTCGCTGCGCTACGCGGTCGATCCGGCGTCCGTGACCGTCGGCGCCGACAGCGTGGTGCGCTACGTGATCGTGGCCTCGAGTCCTTCCGGCGCCGTGAACGCCCTGTACGAGGGGGTGCGCTGCAACACGGCGGAAGTGAAGGTGTACGCGCGGCACAACCCGGACAGCGGCTGGGTGCCCATGCCCAAGGCCGAATGGCAGCCCTTGCACAACCGGCCGAACTCCCGCCACAGCCTGGTCGTGGCGCGCACCGGCGCCTGCGTTGGACAGGGTCCGAGCGGCAGCGCGTCGGAGATCGTGCGCGCCCTGCGCACGCCGGCCGACATGCGCTTCATGAACCGCTAGCGGCTAGCGGGTGACCACCAGGTTGGTGCGGTGAATCATCTCGGGCTCCGCCATGTAGCCCAGGAGCTTCTCGATCTCCGCTGAGGGTTTGCGGCAGAGGATGCGGGCTTCGGCGGACGCGTAGTTCGCCAGCCCGCGTGCGATCTCCTGGCCTGCCGGGTCACGCACCGCGATGACGTCGCCGCGGGCGAAGTCGCCCTCCACCGCCGTCATGCCGATCGGCAGCAGGCTCTTGCCTTCGGAACGCACCTTCCCCGCCGCACCCGCGTCCACCGTGACCGCGCCGCGCAATTGCAGGTGGTCCGCCATCCAGCGCTTGCGCGCCTGGCTTTTCTGGGTGGGCGCGACCAGCAGCGTGCCGATGATCTCGCCGCGGGCCACGCGCAGCAGGCAATCGGGCTCGCGGCCCCACGCGATGACCGTGGAGGCGCCCGAGCCGGCCGCGCGCTTGGCCGCCAGCACCTTGGTGATCATCCCGCCCTTGCCGATGCTGGAGCCCGCGCCGCCCGCCATCTGCTCGAGCGCCGCGTCTCCGGCGTTGGCTTCCTGGATGAATCTGGCGGAAGGGTCCTTGCGGGGGTCGGCGCTGTACAGGCCCTTCTGGTCGGTCAGGATCACCAGCAGGTCGGCCTCGACCAGGTTGGCCACCAACGCACCGAGGGTGTCGTTGTCGCCGAACTTGATCTCGTCGTTGACGACCGTGTCGTTCTCGTTGATTACCGGCAGCACACGAAGCTGCAGCAGCGTCAGCAAAGTGGAGCGCGCGTTCAGGTAGCGCTCGCGGTCCGCCAGGTCGGCGTGCGTGAGCAGCACCTGCGCCGACGCCATGCCCTGCTCGCGCAACTTCGTCTCGTACATCTGCGCCAGGCCCATCTGGCCCACCGCGGCCGCCGCCTGCAGTTCGTTGAGCTCGCGCGGCCGGGTCGTCCAACCCAGGCGCTTCATGCCCTCGGCGACGGCGCCGCTGGAGACCATGATCACTTCGCGGCCCCCGGCGGCGAGCGCGGCCAGCTGGCGGCACCATTCGCCGATGGCGCCCTCGTCCAGCCCGCGGCCATCGTTGGTGACCAGGCTGGACCCCACCTTGACGACGATGCGCCGCGCCTCGCGCAGCGTCGCCGACTCTTTCGCGTCGCTCATGAAGCAGGATTGTCGCTGCCGGCGAAGCGCGGGTCGACTTCCACCGGCGCGTTCTCCGCGATCTGCAGGGACTGGATGTGCTGCCAGATGGCCTTCACCAGCGGCTCGCAGCCTTCGCGCGTGAGGGCGCTGATCTCGAAGACCGGTCCCTTGTGCTTGAACCGCTTGACGAAGTCCTTCACGCGGGCGGCGCGCTCATCGCTCGGCACCATATCTAGCTTGTTCAGCACCAGCCAGCGCGGCTTCTCGTACAAGGCGGTGTCGTACTTCTTCAGCTCCGCGACGATCGCTTTGGCCTGGGCCACGGGATCCACCGCATCGTCGAAGGGCGCCATGTCCACGACGTGCAGCAGCAGCCGGGTGCGCTGCAAGTGGCGCAGGAACTGGTGGCCGAGGCCCGCGCCTTCCGACGCGCCCTCGATCAGGCCCGGCACGTCGGCGATCACGAAGCTCTGCTCCGGGCCCACGCGGACCACCCCGAGGTTCGGGTGCAACGTGGTGAACGGGTAGTCCGCGATCTTGGGGCGCGCGTTCGACACGGCGGTGATCAGGGTGGACTTGCCGGCGTTGGGCATGCCCAGCAGGCCGACGTCCGCCAGCACCTTCAGCTCCAGCTTCAGGCTCTTCTTCTCGCCCGGCCAGCCCGGCGTCTTCTGCCGCGGCGCCCGGTTGATGGAGCTCTTGAAGCGCATGTTGCCGAACCCGCCGTCGCCGCCCTTGGCGATCATGATCCTTTCGCCCGGCTGCAGCAGCTCGTACAGCACTTCGCCGGTTTCGGCGTCGGTGACGATCGTGCCGACCGGCATCTTCAGGACGATGTCGTTGCCCATCGCGCCGAACATGTCCGAGCCCATGCCGTGCTCGCCGCGGCCCGCTTCGTGGCGGCGCGAGAAGCGGAAGTCCACCAGCGTGTTGAGGTTCGGGTCCGCCACGGCCCAGACGTGGCCGCCGCGGCCGCCGTCGCCGCCGTTCGGGCCGCCGAACTCCTTGTACTTCTCATGGCGGAACGAGACGCAGCGGTTCCCCCCATCGCCGGCGGCGATGTCGATGAAAGCCTCGTCTACGAACTTCATGAATCACTCTTTCCAAACGACGAAGCCCCGACAAGTCGGGGCCTCGAGACTTGCGGACTTGAGGTTAACTCAAGCCGCCGGGGTCACGTTGACCGTGTGCTTGTTCAGCGAACCCTTGACCTTGAAGCTCACGTGGCCGTCGACGAGCGCGAACAACGTGTGGTCCTTGCCCAGGCCGACGTTGACGCCGGGATGGAACTTGGTGCCGCGCTGGCGCACGATGATCGAGCCGGCGCTGATGAGTTCGCCGCCGAAGGCCTTGACGCCCAGCATCTTCGGCTGGGAATCACGCCCGTTTCGCGTGGAGCCGCCGCCTTTTTTCTGTGCCATTTCCTGTGCTCCTGATTAAGCGCCGGCGATGTCACCGATTTGCAGTTCGGTGTACTGCTGGCGATGGCCCTGGTGCTTCTGGTAGTGCTTGCGGCGGCGCATCTTGAAGATTCG
>JAJNBO010000122.1 GCA_021156245.1 Ramlibacter sp.
CGTGGCCGGGTAGCCGGAGAGATCGCTGCCGGGCGTCTCCATCGCGCGGGCCAGCGCCTGCTTGATGAAGTCGGGCGTCGGGTGCTTCGGCTCGCCGATGCCGAGGCTGATGGGGCGCAACGCGGGGTTCGGGGTGACGCCGGCGAACAGCTCCTTCAGCCGCGCGAACGGATAGGGCTGCAGGCGTGACAGCAGGGGATTCATCCCCGGATTATCCCTGCGTGCATTGACGCCGCTGCCGGGGCCGGCTTCAATGGGCGCATGAGCTCCTGGCGCCCGTCCGACCT
This sequence comes from Ramlibacter sp., assembly GCA_021156245.1. Classification (GTDB taxonomy): domain Bacteria; phylum Pseudomonadota; class Gammaproteobacteria; order Burkholderiales; family Burkholderiaceae_C; genus Ramlibacter. The sequence goes on from JAJNBO010000122.1 coordinate 288, forward strand.
GCGCTTCCTCCTCGGCCTGCTGCTGCCGGCCCTGACGCTCTGGTCCGTGCTGCGCAACCCGGCGCACGCGGCCGTCGGCGCCGCGCTGGTCTGGGGATTCATCGCGGTGACCGAAGCCCTCGTGCCGGCCTTGCGGCGCTCGCCGGCCGGCGCCGGGCCGCAGCCGGCGCTGGCCTGGATCCTGCGCGGCTTCGTTCCGCTGGAGATCCTGTTGCTGCTCGCCGCAGGCGCCGCCGCTGTCCAGGGCGACCTGCCGACGATCCTGGGGCTGGCTTTCGCGGTGGGTTTCGTCACCGGAGCCCAGGGCATCACCTTCGCCCACGAACTGGGCCACAGCCGGCGCCGGCTGGACCGCGCCCTGGCGTGGGTGCTGATGGGATGCGTGCTCTATGGCCACTTCATGGTGGAGCACTACCGCGGCCACCACGTGCGCGCCGCCACCCACGACGATCCCGCGTCGGCCCGGCCGGGCGAAAGCCTGTGGCGCTTCCTGCCACGCACGCTCGCCGGCAGCTGGGTGCATGCGTGGCAGCTCGAGTCCGAATTCCTTCGCATGCGGCGGCAAGGCTGGGTGCGCAGCCCGCTGCTCTGGTGCACGGCGGGCGGGGCGGTGGTGCTGGGGGCACTCGCAGCCGCCGGCTGGTGGAACGCTCTGCTGTTCTGGGTGCTGCAATCCGCGTTCGCGGTCTGGTTGCTGGAGACGGTGAACTACATCGAGCATTACGGCCTGCAGCGGCGCTGCGGCGCCGATGGACGCCCCGAGCCGTTTGCCACCGGGCACGCGTGGAATGCCGACACCCTGCTGTCCAACAGCCTGCTCGCCAATCTCCAGCGGCACTCCGACCACCACGTGCATGCGTGGAAGCCGTATCCGGAGCTCAAGGCATTGCCCGGGCCCCAGCTGCCGACCGGGTACGCCGGCTGCATCCTGCTGGCGGCGTTGCCGCCGGTGTGGTTCGCGTTGATGCACCCACGGCTGGCCGGGGTTGTCCGTCCATCCACTTGAATCGCGGCGGGCGCCGACTATTGTTCCTGGACCCGTTCGACCAGGAGATCGTCATGCTGTCGCAAACCAGAGTCACGACCATGCTGCCCGTCAAGGACATGGAGCGCGCCCGCGCCTTCTATGAAGGGAAGCTGGGGATGCAGCCGGACGGCGGGGCCAGGGTGGACGGTCGGTACGAATACCGCTGCGAGGGCTCGACCATCGCGCTGATCCCGCGGGAGGGCGGCACCAAGGCCGAGCATACGGCCCTGAGCTTCGAGGTGCGCGACATCGGGCGCCGCATCCGCGAGCTGGAGGAGGCCGGGGTCCAGTTCGAGGACTACGATCTTCCGGGCCTGAAGACGGTGGAACACGTTTGTGTGCTTGGCTCGGAAAAGGCCGCGTGGTTCCGCGACACGGAAGGCAACTTCCTGTGCCTGCATGAAGCGAGCTAAAGCAGGGCGTCCCAAGTAGCGTAAAAGTGAACCGGCGGTAGCGGAGCGCGCCGCCTTTCTCGAAATTCGCTACCTTCGACCGCATCGCGGGCACAGTCCGTCGCACAAGCATGTGCTTGGGCCTTCCGGGATCTCATGAAGATCACTTCCTTTGCCGGCGCAACCGCCGCCGTTGCCGCTGCCGCCGCCCTCACGGGCTGCTACGTGGTGCCCATCCAGCCAAACCCCACCCAGACCACCGTCGTCGTGCCGGCGCCGGCGGCCCCGGGGCCGGTCACCTTCAGCGCGCGGCTCTATCCGAACAACGACCTTGCCAGCGCCTACGGCATGGTGGCCGCCGTCGTGACCAACGACCTCAACGGCCGCGGCCATTTCTCGACGGCGATCCACGGGGAAAGCTTCACCGGCGAGGCGACACGCGTCGCGGGCTCCGTCAAGGACGGCGTGGCGAACGGCGCCGGCAACCGGGGCAGTTACCTGAACTGCCGCTACACGATGAATTCGCCCACGCTGGGCACGGGAAGCTGTCGGATGTCGAACGGCGCCGTGTTCACCATGCACATCGGCAGCTGATGCACGCGCCCGCCGGCGGCGGTGTCAGGTCGCCGGCGGCTCGAACTTGAGGTGCCCGACGTACTGCAGGGCCTGGTGGCTGCGGACGGAAGGCACGTCGCCTTCGCGCATGTGCAGCAAGTCGGCCGGTGTCAGCAGGCGCGGGTCCGCCGGCGTGAGGGGCAGGCCCGCGCGGTTGTATGCCTCCAGCACGAACTGCGAGCAGAAGAAGCGGTCGCTGCGGCCCAGGCCGATGTGCACGGCGCCCAGGCCGTTCAGGCAGAAGTCGCGCGCCAGCGAGGGCGTCAGCGGCAGTTCGCACAGCTTGCGGTCCACCGCGAACGGGGCCTGCAGCATCACGCCCACCAGGTTGTACTTCTGGCCCACCGTTTCCTGCACGAACGCCTGCATGCGGGCCACGTGCTCCTCGCGCACGGCCGGATGGCGGAACGCCACCACCATGGATTCCTCCGCCACCAGCCGGTCGACGCCCCGGCGGCGGATGCCTTCGCCCACCGCTTCGGCGATCTCCGATCCACCGACGTACAGCGAAGCGTGGCTCACGGGCGAGAGCGTCGCCAGCCGGATGCCCAGCGACGCGGCGCCGTTCATGGCGGACAGGAGGATGTCTCCCGGCTGCAGCGAGCCGGCGTCCACCAGCAGGCCGCCGTTGAGCGGATTCAAGCCCGGTTGCTGGACCTGGAGCCGCGGAACCGCTTGCTCCCCGCCCTCGTCGTAGAAGCGCGTCGCGCAGCCCCCCAGCAGGGCGAGGGGAGCAGCGGCTAGCAATCGGCGGCGAGTGGGCATGCCGCGATTCTAGGCAGCGACTCCCAGCAGCTCCATCAGTTCACGCGCGTTGTCGGGGGCATGGCGCTTGTCGGTGTTGTCGAAATAGCAATAGACGTCGCGGCTGCTGCGCGTTCGCGCCCGCGTGGGGCAGATCAGCCGCGCATCGTCCGGCTCCGTGCCGTGGCGCCACGCATCGATGAAGCGCGCCCAGCGCTCCAGCTCCTCGCTGCTGTAGCGGCTGTTGTACAACTCGGTCGACCCGTGCAGCCGCATGTAGATGAAATCCGCGGTCACGTCTTCGTACAGCGGCCAGGGCTTCGGCGTGTCCGCCACGACCCAGGCGATCCTGTACCGGCGCAGCAGCCGGATGAAGTCCGGCGTGACGAAGCTGTCGTGGCGAACCTCCACCGCGTGGCGGATGCGCCGGTTGCGGCCCGGCGCGAGGCAGGCGCGGCCCTCCAGCCGCGCGTCGTGCCGGCAGGCGATCTTCGCGGCGTCGTGCGTGCTGTTCGGCAGCAGTTGGAAGAACGCCTCGAACACCTCCGGGTGGAACCGCATCATGGGCGGGAACTGCCACAGGATGGGCCCCAGCTTGTCGCCCAGTTCGAACAGGCCGGACGCGAAGAAGTTGGCCAGCGCCACGTCGATGTTGCGCAGCTTGAGCATGTGCGTGATGTAGCGGCTGCCCTTGATCGCGAACACGAAGCCGGGCGGCGTGTCCCGGGCCCACATGGCGTAGCTGGAAGGGCGCTGGAGCGAATAGAACGACCCATTGAGCTCCAGCGAGGGGAACACCCGGGCGGCATGCTCCAGCTCCCGCGACTGGGGCAGGCCGCGAGGGTAGAAGTGGCCGCGCCAGGGGGTGTAGCGCCAGCCGGATACGCCGATGAGGACCTTGCCTGCCATCTGCGTGTTTTTGCCAGAAGCCGGACGGGGCCCGCGTCGGCCGGCGCCGCGTGAGATTCGTCACGAAGTGTATTCGCCGGGGCGTCCTGCAAAACCATGGCCGGGGCGGGGGGCCGGCCAACCCAGCGGTTATCATTTCCGCAACGACGCCGGCTTGCGAGGCCGGCGTTCTCATTCGAATCAGTGCAAGGGGCGAGGGGCCGTGCGTCTCACATCGATCAAGCTTTCCGGGTTCAAGTCCTTTGCCGAACCCACCAACTTCCTGCTGCCCGGCCAGCTGGTCGGGGTGGTGGGGCCCAACGGCTGCGGCAAGTCGAACATCATGGACGCCGTGCGCTGGGTGCTGGGCGAGTCCAAGGCCAGCGAGCTGCGCGGCGAGTCGATGCAGGACGTGATCTTCAACGGGACGACCACCCGCAAGCCGGCGTCGCGCTCCTCGGTCGAACTGATCTTCGACAACGCCGACCACCGCGCGGGCGGCCAGTGGGCGCAGTTTGCCGAGATCGCCGTCAAGCGCGTGCTCACGCGCGACGGCACCTCCAGCTACTACATCAACAACCAGCCGGTGCGCCGCCGCGACGTGCAGGACGTGTTCCTGGGCACCGGCCTCGGCCCGCGCGCCTACGCCATCATCGGCCAGGGCACGATCAGCCGGATCATCGAATCCAAGCCCGAGGAACTGCGCCTGTTCCTCGAGGAGGCCGCGGGTGTCTCCAAGTACAAGGAGCGCCGGCGCGAGACCGAGAACCGCCTGCACGACACGCGCGAGAACCTCACGCGGGTGGAAGACATCCTGCGGGAGCTGAACTCCAACCTGGAGAAGCTGGAAAAGCAGGCCGAAGTCGCCGCGCGCTACAACGCGCTGCAGGCCGACGTGACGCTCAAGCAGCAGCAGCTCTGGTACCTGAAGCGCAGCGAGAGCGAAACCGACCAGTCCCGCATCAAGGCCGATGCCGACAAGGCGGTGAACGACCTGGAAGCCCGCGTCGCCGACCTGCGCCGCATCGAAAGCGAACTGGAAACGATCCGGCAGGCGCACTACGCCGCGGGCGACCAGGTGAACCAGGCGCAGGGCCAGTTGTACGAGGCAAGCGCAGAGGTCGGCCGGCTGGAAGCCGAGATCCGTTTCGTGGTCGAAGGCCGGCAGCGCGTCGAACAGCGGCTGGTGCAGTTGAAGGAACAGACGGCGCAGTGGGCCACGCGCAAGGAAGAAGCCGAGATCGAGACCGAGAACCTGGCCGCGCAGACGCTCGAGGCCGAGGAGCGCGCCGTCACGCTCGCCGCGCAGGTCGAAGACCAGGGCATGCAGATGCCGGACCTGGAGGAGACGCTGCGCCAGGCGCAGTCGCGCTCGTCGGAGCAACGCGGCGCCGTCGCCCAGGTGCAGCAGCAAATCCAGGTGCTGGCCGCGGACCAGCGCAACATCGAGGAGCAATCCCGCCAGCTCAACCAGCGGCGCGAACGGCTGCTGGCCGACCGCAACGCACTGGCCGCGCCGGACGAAGTGCGGCTGACCAACCTGCAATCGCAACTGGCGGCCGCGCAGGAAGCCGCGGAAACCGCGGACGCACGGCTGCACGAGCTGCAGGAGCAGGTGCCCCAGCTCGACGACGACCGCCGCGCGAAGCAGCAGGACGTCAATGCGCAGAGCGCGAAGCAGGCGGACCTTTCGGCGCGCATGGAAGCCCTGAAGGCGCTGCAGGACAAGGTGCGCACCGACGGCAAGCTGCAGCCCTGGCTGGCGAAGCACGGCCTGGGCGGGTTGCAAGGCCTGTGGAGCCGCATCCACGTGGAGCAGGGCTGGGAGAGCGCGCTGGAGGCGGCGCTGCGCGAGCGCCTCAACTCGCTGGAAGTCTCGCGCCTGGACATGGTGCGGGCCTTCGGCAACGACGCCCCGCCTGCCAAGCTGGCGTTCTACAGTCCCCCCGCCGCCGCCGCGCCGGAAGCGGCCGGCGCGCTGCCGCGCCTGGCCGACCTGCTGCGCCTGAACGATGCGGGCCAGAAGGCGCTGCTCGGCGACTGGCTGCACGGCTCCTACACCGCGCCCACGCTGGAAGAAGCGCTGGCCGCGCGCGACAAGCTGAAGCCGGGCGAAGCGATCTACGTGAAGTCGGGCCATGCGGTCACGGCGCACAGCGTCAGCTTCTATGCGCAGGACTCCGAGCAGGCCGGCCTGCTGGCGCGCCAGCAGGAGATCGAGAACCTCGAGAAGCAACTGCGCGCGCAAGGCTTCATCGCGGAGGAAGCGCGCGGGGCCCTGGTGCGCGCGGAAGCGGCATACACGGACGCGTCGCAGCGCCTGACGACGGCACGCCGCGAGGCGGCCGAAACGCAAAGCCGCGCGCACGAACTGCAGGTCGAGACGCTGCGCCTCACGCAGCTTGCCGAGCAGACGCGCGCGCGCAGCGAGCAGATCGCCGGCGACCTGGCCGAAGTCGATGCGCTGCTGGAGGAACTGCAGGAGCGCCGCGTCTCCGCCGAAGCGCGCTTCGAGGAGCTGGACATGCAGCTGGCCGACAGCCAGGAGCGGCATGCGCAGCTGGACGAGCGCGTCATCGAAACGGAGCGCAAGCTGGCCGAGGCGCGTGAACAGCACCGCAGCCTGGAGCGGCAGGCGCAGGAAGCGCAATTCGCCCAGCGCGCGCTGCAGGCGCGACGCGGCGAGCTGCAGCGGGCCATCGAGACGGCGACGCAGCAGGCGACCTCGCTCGTCGACGAGGACGAGCGCGCCCGCGCGGAGCTCGCGCGCCTCACGGACGCGGCGGCCCAGGCCGGCCTGCAGTCCGCCCTGCAGCTCAAGTCGGAGCGCGAACAGGCGCTGGGCGCCAAGCGCAGCGAGTACGACGACCTGACCGCGAAATTGCGCGCCAGCGACGAGCGCCGCCTGCAGCTGGAGCGCGAGCTCGACCCGCTGCGCCAGCGCATCACCGAGCTGCAGTTGAAGGAGCAGGCGGCGCGGCTGGGCCTGGAGCAGTACACGCAACTCCTCACGGAAGCGCAGGCGGACCTGGAAGCGGTCGCGAAATCGATCGAGGCCGGCAACGTCCGCCTCGCCGGACTGTCCGGCGAGATCGACCGGCTCCATCGCGAGGTGGCCGCGCTCGGCGCGGTCAACCTGGCGGCTCTGGAAGAACTGAGCACCGCGCGCGAGCGCAAGCAGTTCCTGGACGCGCAGACCAAGGACCTGACGGAGGCGATGACCACGCTGGAGGATGCGATCAAGCTGGTCATGACGGGCGAGGAGATCCTCGACTCCGGCGTGCAGGTGATGGCGCAGCCGCCCGGCAAGAAGAACCAGACCATCCACCTGCTGTCCGGGGGCGAGAAGGCGCTGACCGCCATCGCCCTGGTGTTCGCGATCTTCCAGCTGAACCCCGCGCCTTTCTGCTTGCTGGACGAAGTGGACGCGCCCCTGGACGACGCCAACACCGAGCGTTACGCCAAGCTGGTGAGCAGCATGAGCAAGGAAACGCAGTTCCTGTTCATCAGCCACAACAAGATCGCCATGGAGATGGCCGAGCAGCTGATCGGCGTGACCATGCAGGAGCAGGGCGTCTCGCGGATCGTGGCGGTGGACATGGAGTCCGCCGTGTCGATGGCAGAGGCAATCTGATGTCCGGTTTCACCGTCGGCCTCGCCATCATCGGCGGGCTGGTGCTGGCCTTCATCGTGGCGTGGAACGCCTGGACCACGCGGCGCAACACGCCGCGCCAGCCGGATGCCGTGACCACCGTGCTCGCGACGGTCCCCATGGAGCAGGAGCGCACGGAGCCGTCCTTCGATGATGACGTGCCGCTGGCGCCGCCGCCGGTCGAACGCCGTCCCGGACTGGACGCGCTGATCGACGTCCTCGCGCCCATCGCCGTGGACCAGTCCGTTCCCGGCGAGATCGCGCTCGGCGCGCTGCCGCCCACCCGTCGCGCCGGCAGCAAGTCCTTTGCCATCGAGGGCCGCAACGAAGCCACGCAGGATTGGGAGACGCCGCGGTCCGGCCAGCGCTACACGGCGTTCCAGGCCGGCGTGCAGCTCGCCAACCGCAGCGGCGCGCTGAACGACATCGAGTTCTCCGAGTTCGTGATGAAGGCGCAGGCTTTCGCCGATGCCGTCAACGGGTCGCCCGATTTTCCGGAGATGCGCGACGAGGTGGCGCGTGCGCGCGAGCTCGACCAGTTCGCCGGATCGCACGACGCCCAACTGAGTTTCACGCTGCGTGCGCGCAATGCCGCCTGGAGCCCGGGCTACGTGCAGCAGAACGCCGCGCGACTGGGTTTCGTCGCCGGCGCCATGCCCGGACGCATGGTGTTGCCGGCCGCGGTGCCGGGCAGCCCGCCCATCCTCGGCCTGTCCTTCTCCACGCAAGCGGCCATGGCCGACGATCCCGCGCATTCGGCGATCCGTGACCTGACGCTGAGCCTGGACGTGCCGCAAGTGCCGCGCAGCGAGCAGCCCTTCGTGCGCATGCGCGATGCGGCCATCGCACTGGCGGCATCGATGGACGGCCTGATCACCGACGACGACGGCCGCGTGATCCCGGTGGAGGCGCTCGATGCGATCGGCGCCGACCTCGAAAAACTCTACGACACGCTCGACGCGCGGGACCTCTCGGCCGGCTCGGCCCAGGCGCGCCGGCTGTTCTCCTGAATCCCATGACGGTCCCCGCGCGCATCCAGGAACGCGCCGACGCCCTGCGCGAGCTGCTGCACCACCACGCCCACCAGTACTACGTGCTGGACACGCCCGAGATCCCGGACGCCGAGTACGACAGGCTGTTCCGTGAGCTGCAGGAGCTGGAGGAGACGCATCCGGAGCTGCTGACGCCGGACTCGCCGACGCAGCGGGTGGGTGGCCGCGCCCTGGAAGGTTTCGCGAAGGTGCGGCACAAGGTGCCGATGCTGTCCATTCGCACCGAAACCGACATCGAGGCCACCGGCGCGCGCAACTTCGACGCCCGCGTCCGGCGCGAGCTCGGGCTGAAGGAAGCCGACGCGCCGATCGAATACGTCGCCGAACTGAAGTTCGACGGCCTGGCGATCAGCCTGCGCTATGAAGCCGGCGTGCTGGTGCAGGCCGCCACGCGGGGCGACGGCGAGATCGGCGAAGACGTCACGCAGAACATCCGCACGGTCGGCCAGGTTCCCTTGCGGCTGCGCGATGCGCCTGCTGTGCTGGAGGTGCGCGGCGAGGTGTTCATGCGGCGCGACGACTTCGAGCGGCTGAACGAGCTGCAGCGCGAGAAGATCGCCAAGGGCGCGAAGAACGAGAAGACCTTCGTCAATCCGCGCAATGCCGCCGCCGGCGCGGTGCGGCAGCTCGATCCGGCCATCGCCCGCCAGCGTCCCCTGAGTTTCTTCGCCTACGGCTGGGGCCAGATCGAGGGCGGCCCTGCCTTCGACACTCACCATTCGGTGCTGATGGCGTTGAAAGCCTGGGGATTCCCGGTTTCCGACCGGATCACCGTAGCGCGCGGCGCCGACGACCTGATCGCCTACCACCAGGCCGTGGGCCGCGATCGCGATGCCTTGCCCTTCGACATCGACGGCGTGGTCTACAAGGTCAACAGCCTGGCGCTGCAGAAGCAACTGGGCTTCGTGACGCGCGAGCCGCGCTGGGCGGTGGCGCACAAGTTTCCGGCGCAGGAGCAGCTCACGACCGTGGAGTCCATCGACGTCTACGTCGGCCGCACCGGCAAGCTGACGCCCGTCGCGCGGCTGCAGCCCGTCTTCGTCGGCGGCGTGACGGTGACCAACGCCACGCTCCACAACGAGGACGAGGCGCGCCGCAAGGACGTGCGGGTCGGCGACACCGTCATCGTCCGCCGTGCCGGCGACGTCATCCCCGAAGTCGTCGCCGTGGTGCCGGAAAAGCGCCAGGCCGCATCGCAGGTCTTCACCATGCCGCGCACCTGCCCCGTGTGCGGCTCCGAGGCGGTGCGCGAGGAGGGCGAGGCCGACTACCGCTGCACGGGTGGCCTGTTCTGCAGCGCGCAGCGCAAGCACGCCATCCTGCACTTCGCGCAGCGCCGCGCGCTGGACATCGAAGGCTTGGGCGAGAAACTGGTGGACCAGATGGTGGAGGCCGGCGTGATCCGCACCTTGCCGGACCTCTATCGCCTCGGCCTCGCAAACCTCGTGACGCTGGAGCGCATGGGCGAGAAGTCCGCGCAGAACGTGCTGGCGGCGCTGGAGAAATCCAAGCACACCACCTTGCCGCGCTTCCTGTACGGCCTGGGCATCCGGCACGTCGGCGAATCGACGGCGCGCGACCTGGCGCGGCATTTCGGCCAGCTCGACCCGATCATGGAAGCCAGCGTGGAGCGGCTGCTCGAGGTGCCGGACGTCGGGCCGATCGTCGCGGAAAGCCTGCATGCCTTCTTCCAGCAGCCGCACAACCGGGAGGTGATCGAACAGCTGCGGGCATGCGGCGTGCAGTGGGAGGAGGGGCCGCCCGCGGTGCAGGCCCCCAAGCCGCTGTCCGGCAAGACGGTGGTGCTCACGGGCACGCTGCCCACGCTGTCGCGCGAGGAAGCCAAGGAGATGCTGGAGTCGGCCGGCGCCAAGGTGGCGGGGTCGGTGAGCAAGAAGACGGACTACGTGGTCGCCGGCGCCGAGGCCGGGAGCAAGCTGGACAAGGCGCGGGAGCTGGGGGTGGCGGTGCTGGACGAGGACGGGTTGCGAGGGCTCCTGGCGGGCTGATCGCCGGGGTTCGGCTGCGCGCTCGCCGCCGGCCTACGAAGCGGTTGGTCGGTGTTCCGGGCGCCGCCACAGCCAGACCAGGATCAGCGCCATGCAGGCGATGATGGCCCACACCGCGGGCAGCCACCGACCGGGCGCCACGTACAGCATCATGCAGGTGCTGCCGGCCATCATCACGCTGGTGATCCACTTGGCCCGGCGCGGCACCAGGCCGGCCTCGTACCAGTCCCGCAGCAGGTGGCCGAATCGCGGATGGTTCAGCAGCCAGCGGTGCATGCGCGGCGAGCTGCGCGAGGCGCACCAGGCCGCCACGATGAGGAAGGGCACCGTCGGCATGACGGGCAGGAACAGCCCGACGACGCCGAGCAGCACGAAGATGGCCGCGAGGGTCAGCAGGAACCAGCGGGCGGGCGCCGAAAGGGGACTGCCCAGAGCTTCAGATGGCATGCCGCCAAGATACCAGCTACTGCACGACGGTGGCGGTATGCTCGAGCCAATGGCTGTACGACAAATTCTCAAAATGGGCGACGAGCGCCTCCTGCGCGTAGCCCAGCCGGTGCGCGAATTCGGCACGCCGGCGCTGCGCGCGTTGATCCGGGACATGGAAGACACGATGAAGGCCGCCAACGGCGCCGGCCTGGCGGCGCCGCAGATCGGCGTCGACCTGCAGCTCGTGATCTTCGGCACCGACCAGCCGAACCCGCGCTATCCCGATGCGCCGCCGGTGCCGCGCAC
>JAJNBO010000123.1 GCA_021156245.1 Ramlibacter sp.
CACGATCTTCATGAACTTCTCGGTGCGCAGTTCGCGCGTGACCGGTCCGAAGATGCGGGTGCCGATGGGCTCCAGCTTGTTGTTGAGCAGCACGGCGGCATTGCCGTCGAACTTGATGAGGGAGCCGTCGCCGCGGCGGATGCCCTTGGCGGTGCGGACCACCACTGCGCTGTAGATCTCGCCTTTCTTGACGCGACCCCGCGGAGCGGCTTCCTTGATGCTCACCTTGATGACGTCGCCGACGCTGGCGTAGCGACGCTTCGAGCCTCCGAGCACCTTGATGCACAGGACGGACTTCGCGCCGGTGTTATCGGCGACTTCGAGCCGAGATTCAGTCTGGATCATTTCAGTTGTTCCCAACTTGTCCCGAATGCACCCTGAAAGGACAATCCTCCAGGACATCGGGGCAGTCTTGGTCCCGTCGTCGCTCTGGCGCGTGTGCTGCCGTTGCTTCGAATGGGTAGAGATCGCCTCCAAAAAAGGCGAGCCCGCGATTATGGCAGATCCGCGGGGGTTGTCAAACGGGTCCTACAGAAAGCCGGCTCAGGCCGGCATCCGCAGGTAGCTGGCGGCCAATTCCCGGAAGGCCGCCGCCTGCGGATCCACTCCCGTTTCCGCCTGGAGCAGCCCGCCGACTTCCGCGGCAAGCTCGGCTGCCAGCGCCGCATCCGTGAACAGCAGCCGGATCCGCCGGGCCAGCACGTCTTCGACCGTGCGCGCATATTCATGGCGCGCGGCAAACCGGACCATCGCCGCCGTCAGGCCGCCGCCCAGGTGACGATCGCCGCCCTGGAGGGAGCCGACCTCCGCCGCTTCCGTTCCATAAAGATGGATCCCGGGGGCGGCGCTGATCGAGGTGGCCGGCGCGCCCGCCGACGGTGCGCCGACCAGCGCCAAGTTGGCAGTCACTCCCGCCGGGCGCCTGGCCAGCAGTCGCGCGTCGAAACATTTCTCCAGCACGTCTTCGGCCATGGCACGGTAAGTGGTCCACTTGCCGCCCGTCACCGTCACCAGGCCGCTGCGGCTGACCAGCACCGTGTGTTCGCGGCTGAGCGCCTTGGTCGGCTCGCCGTCATCTCCACCCGGCTTGACCAGGGGCCGCAAGCCGACCCACAGGCTGCGGACGTCCTCGCGCCGCGGCGCGCGGACCAGGTAGCGGGCGGATTCGCTGAGGATGAAGTCCAGTTCCTCGCGGAAGGGCCGCGGCTCGCGGGGCAGGTCGCCCCGCGGCGTGTCGGTGGTGCCCAGGATGAGCTTGCCCATCCACGGCACGCCGAACAGGACACGGCCGTCGATGGTCTTGGGCACCATGAGGGCGTGCGAGCCGGGCAGGAATTCGCGATCCACCACGGCATGGACGCCCTGGCTCGGCGCCACGATGGGCCGCACGGTCCGCTTCAGCGCCTCGGCGTCCTGGCGCCGCAGTTCGTCGACCCACACCCCTGTCGCATTGACCACGCACGTCGCGCGGACCGTGTACTCCCGGCCCGTTTCGGCGTCGCGGCAGTTCAGGCCGGTCAGCTTGCCGTCCTGGTAGAGAAGCGTGGTGACGGGGCAGTAGTTCACCAGCAGCGCGCCCTGGGCGGCCGCCGTGCGCGCCAGGGCAAGCGCCAGCCTGGCATCGTCGAATTGCCCATCCCAGTACTTGACGCCGCCCTTCAGCCCCTGGGGCAGCGCGGTCGGCAGGCAGGCGAGCGTCTGCCTGCGGCTGAGGAATTCCGTGGGCCCGAGTCCGGCCGAGCCGGCCAGCGCGTCGTACATCTTGAGGCCGACGCCGTAGAAAGGCGTCTCCCACAGCTTGTACGAAGGCATCACGAAGGCCAGCGGCTGCGCCAGGTGCGGCGCATTCTTCAGCAGCGTCGTGCGCTCGTGCAGTGCCTCGCGCACCAGCGCGACGTTGCCCTGCGCCAGGTAGCGCACGCCGCCGTGGACCAGCTTGGTGGCACGGGAGGACGTCCCCTTGGCGAAGTCGTGCGACTCGAGCAGCGCCACGCGCAACCCGCGTGCGGCCGCGTCCAGCGCCACGCCCAGGCCGGTGGCGCCGCCGCCCACCACGACCAGGTCCCAGGTGCCCGCCTGGCCGAGCCGGGCCAAAAGATCTTCGCGCCGCGTCGGGGCGGCGCCTTGCGTCGGAGCGATGGTCAAGGGCGGGCCCAGCCCTTCGCGCGCTCGACGGCTTCGCGCCAGCGACCGAGCTTGGCCGTGCGCTCGCTTTCACCCAGGTGGGGGTCGAAGCGCCGGTCCACCTGCCATTGCGCGGAGATCTCCTGCGCGTCCTGCCAGAAGCCCGTGGCCAGCCCGGCGAGGTAAGCGGCGCCCAGCGCCGTCGTTTCCGTCACTTGCGGGCGCACCACCGGCACGCCCAGGAAATCCGCTTGCATCTGCATGAGCAGATTGTTGCGCGAAGCGCCGCCGTCCACCCGCAGTTCCCGCAACGGAATGCGCGCATCCCGCGACATGGCCGAGAACACATCGGCCGACTGCAACGCGACGGCCTCCAGCGCAGCCCGGGCGATGTGTGCGCGCGTGGTACCGCGCGTCATGCCCACCAGCGTGCCGCGGGCGTAGCCATCCCAGTCCGGCGTACCCAGGCCGGCGAAGGCGGGAACCAGGTAGACGTCACCGGTGTCGTCCACCTGCGCCGCCAGCGACTCCACCTCCGGCGCCGACTTGATCACCTGCAGGCCGTCGCGCAGCCACTGCACCGTGGCGCCCGCCATGAAGACGCTGCCCTCCAGGCAGTACGCGGTGCGATGCAGGCCGGACGGGCCTTGCCAGCCGACGGTGGTAAGCAGGCGGTTGCGGCTGGCCACCGGCTGCGCGCCGGTGTTCATCAGCATGAAGCAGCCGGTGCCGTAGGTGTTCTTGGCCATTCCGGGCGCGAAGCAGGCCTGCCCGAAGGTGGCGGCTTGCTGGTCCCCGGCGATGCCGGCGACGGGCAGCGCGACACCGAACACCGAGGATTCGCTTTCCGCGACCACGCCGCTCGAAGGCACGACGTCCGGCAGCACCGCACGGGGCACGCGCAGCAGCTTCAGCAGATCGTCGTCCCAGTCCTGCGTGTGCAGGTTGAACAGCATGGTGCGCGACGCATTGCTGGCATCCGTTGCATGCACGCGGCCCGCGGTCAGGTTCCACACCAGCCAGCTGTCGATGGTGCCGAAGGCCAGCTCGCCGGCCTCCGCTCTCTCGCGGGCGCCGGGCACGTTGTCCAGCAGCCATTCGAGCTTGGTCCCGGAGAAGTACGCATCGATGACGAGGCCGGTTTTCTGCTGGATGCGCGCGGCATGACCCTGTGCACGCAACTGGTCGCAGCGGGCCGCCGTGCGGCGGTCTTGCCAGACGATGGCATTCGCAACGGGCTGGCCGGTCTCCCGGTCCCACAGCAAGGTGGTCTCGCGCTGGTTGGTGATGCCGATCGCCGCGATGTCGCGGCCACGCTGCGCCCCGCCCTTTTCCAGGGCATCCAGGGCTTCCAGCGCCACCGCATGCTGCGTGGCCCAGATCTCGCGGGCGTCGTGCTCCACCCAGCCCGGCTGGGGAAAGATCTGCTGGAACTCACGCTGGGCCACGGTCACCACGTGGCCCTTGCGGTCGAACACGATGGCCCGCGAACTGGTCGTCCCCTGGTCGAGGGCGAGGATGTATTTCATGGGCCGGCAGCGTACCGCATGCGGAAGGCCCCGCCCAACGGGGGCTGACGACTCATGCCGCCTCCAGCTTGATCCCGCCCGTGCGCATGACGGCGCCCCACTTGTCGATTTCCGCGGTGACGATGCCCCGCATCGCCGCTGCGCCGGCCGGCCGGGGCTCGAGCGCCCGCTCTTCCAGCGTGCTGGTGACAGCAGGACTGGCGACGGCGCCGGCGATCACCTGGCTCAGACGCTCCCGAACCGGCGCGGGCGTGGCGGCGGGTGCGAACACGCCGACCCACTGGCCGGCCTCATAGCCGGGCACGCCCGCCTCTGCCACGGTGGGCACGTCGGGAAGGGCGGCCAGGCGCCGCGTACCCGTCACCGCCAGCGGCCGGAGCGAGCCTCCCTTGGCCTGGCCGATGGACGACGGCGCGGTGGCGAACATCACGCTCAGGCGACCGGCCATCAGGTCCGCCGCGGGTCGCGTGCGGCTGTAGGGCACATGCAGCATCTTGATGCCGGCGGCCTGGCAAAACAGCTCGGAGAACAAGTGCGCCGGACTCCCGACTCCCTGCGTTCCGTAAGTCAGCTCCCCCGGCTTCGCCTTCGCCGCCGCAACCAGGTCGGCCAGCGTCTGGTACGGAGCCGCCGGCTGGACCAGCACGATCGAGCGCGTGTCGGCAACGAGGGCGACAGGCGCCAGGTCACGTTGCAGGTCATACGGGGTCTTGCGTCCGCCAGCCACATCGATGGCGAGTGAACTGGTTCCGATCAGCAGCGTGTGTCCATCGGGCGTGGCCTTGGCAACCTGGTCGGCCCCGATGGTGCCGGCAGCGCCCGGCATGTTCTCGACCACGCCGGCTTGCCCGAGTGCGGCGTGCAACGCCTCGGACACGACACGCCCGACGATGTCGACCGAACCGCCGGCCGACCACGGCACGATGATCCGGAACGGCCGGGCCGGGAAGGCCTGCGCGCCGACCCAGCCGGCACTGCCGGCCGCCAGCGAAGCAGTGGCCGCGCGCAGCAAGGCGCGGCGGGTGAGCGATGCGGGACGATGACTCATGCGCGATTCTCCTGTGGCGGGAAACTGGCCGGGCCGGCCGGATGACCGAAAAGCTCGTTGAGATCGTCCAGGGCCGCATCGCAATCGACATGGTCGACGGGCACGCCATGGTTGTAGCCATAGCGCATCAGCGCCACGGGGCAACCCGCGGCACGCGCCGCGACGGAATCGTTGGTCGAATCGCCCACCATCAGCGCACGGGCGGGAGCGACGCCGAGGCGTCCGCAGGTGGCCAGCAGCGGCAGCGGGTCCGGCTTCATGCGCGGGTGGCTGTCGCCGGCGCTGATCACGGGGAAATGGGTGTCGAGGCCCATCGCCTGCAGCAGCGGCCGGGCAAACGCCATCGGCTTGTTGGTCACGCAAGCGAGTTGCACGCCTCCCGCCCGCAAACGGTGCAATCCCTCGCGCACGCCGGCGTACACCTCGCTGTGGCGCCCGTTCACGGCGACGTAGTGGCGCCAGTAGATTGGCCTGGCCCGGGGGAACAACTCCGCTGCCTGCTGCTCCCCGACCACGCGCACCAGCACGGTGTGGACGAGATGGTCCACTCCCTTGCCGAGCAGTGGCGCGACGTCGCCTGCATCGAGGCGGGGAAGATCGAGTTCGTCCATCAGCGCGCCCAACGCCACGGCAAAGTCCCCGAGCGAGTGCACCAGCGTGCCGTCCAGGTCGAACAGGGCCGCGTCGACGGCAACGGTTCGATCGCGCAGCAAGAGATCCATGGTTTCAGTCGTCCAGGGCCGGCGCCACGACGCGGAAGCCGATGTTGCTGGCGCTGCTGCCCGGGGTGTTGGACCCCCGCGCGGCGACCCGGTACCGGTTGCAGTAGGACTCGTGGCAGAGGAAGGAACCACCGCGCATGGCCTTGCGGCCGGTGGCGCGCTGCTGGAACGGATCCCTTGCCGCCGTTTCGGCAGGATAGGTGGGGCTGAACCAGTCGGCGCACCACTCCCAGGCGTTTCCCGCCATGTTGAAGAGGCCCCAGGGGTTGGGATCGAAGCTGTCTGCCGGCATCGTGCCGGGGTGCCACCCCGCGGCCGGCCGCGAGGGAAATTCGCCTTGCCAGATGTTGCAGCGGCGCTTGCGCGCGGGCTCCAGCTCGTCGCCCCACGGATAACGCTGCCCGACCAGTCCGCCGCGCGCCGCGTACTCCCATTCCGCTTCCGTCGGCAGCCGCGCGCCGGCCCAGGCGCCATACGCCGCCGCATCGTTCCAGGACACGTGCACCACGGGGTGGTCCAGGCGGTCGTGGATGCCCGAGCCGGGGCCCGAGGGCCGCTGCCAGCAGGCGCCCTCGACCGGCAGCCACCAGGGCAGCTCGCGCGAGACCTGGCGAATGGAGCGGCGCCGCTCCTCGTCCACTTGCAGATAGAAAACGAAGGAGGATCCGAGCTGCTCCGCTTCCGTGATGTAGCGGGTGGCTCGCACGAACTCGCGGAACTGGCCGTTGGTGACGGCGGTCGCTGCGATGGCGAACGGGCTGAGTTCCACCTGGCGTGCGGGGCCTTCGCCGTCCTCCGCGAAGCCTTCGGCAGAGTCGGTGCCCATGATGAAGCTGCCGCCGGGGAGCTGCACGAACGTAGGCCGGTGGTGAGCGGCGCGAACCCCGGTGTCATGAGGCACACCGGGGTTGGCCGCGTCACCCCGGCCTGCGGGAACCGAAGCCCCTCGCCCCGGAACGCAGCACGATTTCACTCGTCTTCCCAGAACGCCTTGGTCACGCCCTGGCTGCGCATCAAGGCGACGATCTTGTCGCGTGGCAGCACGCCGCAGCGCTGGGCCCAGGCTTCGTACTGCTTCTTCATGTCCGCTACGCGCTCGGGATACGTCGACGCCAGGTCACGGGTTTCGGTGCGGTCCGCTTCCATGTCGTACAGCTCCCAGGACTTGGGATATTCGCGCACCAGCTTCCACTTGCCGATGCGCGCCGCGGCGTTGCCTTCGTGCTCCCAGAACATCGGCGGCCGGTCGCCCGCGTCCGCGTTGAACGATTGCCTGAGCGAGTGGCCTTCCAGCGGCAGGATGCTGCGGCCGTCCAGATCCTGCGGGTACGCAGCGCCGGTGACGTCGCAGATCGTGGCCATGATGTCCGGCAGGTAGCCGGGCGTGTGGCGGATCTCGCCGCGCTGGAGGATGCCCTGCGGCCAGTGGAAGATCAGCGGCGTGGAGATGCCGCCCTCATGGATCCAGTGCTTGTACAGGCGAAACGGCGTGTTGGAGAGGTTGGCCCAGGCCTGGCCATAGCTCTGGTAGGTGTCCTCCGGCCCCGGTGCGATGTCGGGGTTGTTGCCGAAGCGGACCACCGCGCCGTCGCGCGTGTGCGAGCGCGCGATCATCAGCTTGTTCACCAGCTCGTCGATGGTGACGTTCTCCGGAATGTCTTCCGCGCAGGCCCCGTTGTCGGCGAGGAAGATGACCAGCGTGTTGTCCAGCTCTTCCGTCTCTTCCAGCGCGCGCAGGATGCGGCCGATGCCCTGGTCCATGCGGTCGATCTGAGGCTTTGTGCTCGGCGTCCGTCCACGCCGGCTGGCTCGGGTCGCGTCCCGTCAGCTTCCACTGCGCGTCGAGGATGCCCGAGGACACGAGCCGTTCCAGCCGCTGCTCGCGCAGCTGGTCCCACCCGGCGTCGAAGCGGCCCTTGTACTTGGCGATGTCTTCCGGGTGCGCGTGCAGCGGCCAGTGCGGCGCGGTGTACGCGACGTAGAGGAAGAACGGGCTCCTGGCGTTCTGCTCGCGGATGTACCCGACGGCGTGGTCGGTGATCGCGTCGGTGTAGTAGTAGCTCTGCGGCTGATACGCCTTGTCGCCAGCCGGCGAAATCGGATCGTTCTCGCGCACGAGGACGCGCGGGTCGTAGAAACTCCCGCTGCCGGTGATCGTGCCGTAGAAGCGGTCGAAGCCGCGCTGCCGCGGCCAGTTCACGCGCGGCTCGTCGGGCATGTCCTGGATGGTGACGTGCCACTTGCCGAACATCGCGGTCGCGTACCCGGCGGACTTGAGCATCTCGGCGATGGTCGGCGAGTCGTGCGAGAGGTCGCTGCGGTAGCCGGGGAGGTTGGGGAAGTCTCGCCAAGTCATGTGCCCGACGCCAGCCTGGTGCGGGTACAGACCGGTCAACAGCGCGGCGCGGGTCGGGCAGCAGCGCGAGGT
>JAJNBO010000124.1 GCA_021156245.1 Ramlibacter sp.
CCATGAATCGCGCCGTCGCCGACCCCCAGGATCCACCTGCGGCATCCTGGCAGCCTGCGCCAGCCAACGAATGGTCCAAGCCGGTGCGCGCCCGGCGCGCCCGCGCCAACGCCGTGTCGCGCTGGCTGGCGCCCCTGGGCGGTCAACGCCTGGTGTTTCCCCGCCTGCTCACGCGCGCCCTGCACCACGCGGAACGTGAGCGGGACTTCGCCCTCTCTCCCTACCATGCGCTGAGCTACTACGGAGAGCGCTTGCTGGTCGAGATCGATTCCGCCTCGATGACACGGTTCATGATCGACTGGCTCACGGACGGTCGCCGGCAGGTCCACACGCTCGATGCCTTCGTGTCGGGCGCGGCGTGGCAGCGGTTCGCGTTGCCCCTGCACCGCACGCACGTCACGCGGCAGGTGCAGGAGCTGTTCGCCGCAGGCATGGACCACACCCGCACGCCTACCTACGACAAGATGCTGGAGTCGCTGAGGCGGGGCAAGCCGGCCAGTCGCCGGCGCCAGACGCTGGACAGCGAGGCCGCCATCGAAGCGTATTTCGCGGACGTGCGCGGCCTCGTCGAATCGATCCGCCAGCACGGCGTCGTGAGCCACCGTACCCGCTCCGGCGCTTTCGTCGCCGATCGCGACATCGGGGTGGCGCTCGGTCCCGACGGCGAGATCGTCAAGCTCGCCGGCGGCCAGCACCGCGTGGCCATCGCCGCGGCCCTGGGCATTCCCCGGATCCCCGTGGAGGTGCGCATGGTGCACACCGGGTTGCTGCGCGCCATCATGCAGCGCGAAGGACTGGACCCGGTGGAAGCCGTTCTCGCCGCCTGCACGGGCGCTTCGGCGACAGCCGCGCGTTAGCCGATCTGGAGGCGGTTCCAGGCCGCCAGCGAAAGGTAGACCAGTCCGGCGGCCAGGGACGTGTGCCCGCTGAACATCACCAGCGCGAGGCCCCAGCCATGCGCGGCAACCAGCAGCACGAGCGCGGTGGCCAGCAGCAGCGCACCGCCACCGCGCCACGTCGCGGTGGCCGCACGCGCCAGTTCGCGCCCGAAGAGGTCTTCCTGCTGCCGGCCGGCGCCCAAGGCGAGCGCTGCGAATCCGGCCATGCACAGGACCAAGGTGACCAAGTGCGTCATGCAGCCCCTTCGCTTGCGGTATGCGCGTGGCGCTCCCTGGCCGCTGGACGGGGCTGGCGAGCCGCGGCCTCGTGGCGCCGCGTGCGCATCGCCAGCGCTGCGTGCAGCGCGGCCAGGGCGAGGCACATCAAGTCGGTGCCCGCGAAAACCCAATCGCCTTGGGACAGGCTGGTCCACAGCGGCCGCGAGGTGGTCACCGCGTTGAGCACCGGCACCAGGGCCAGCAGCGCGGTCGCTGCCCACAGCTGTTCGAGCCACGCCGCCTTCGCAGGGCGCAACATTGCATGCAGCAGCGTCAGCGCCCACAGGATGAAGAACGCGTGGATCTCCCACTCGCCACGCTTCGCCAGTTCGGCCGGCAACAACCGGTTGGCCCACAGGAAGCCGGTCATCGCAACGGACAGGCCGGCGATGCTGGCGATGTTCAGGCGTTCCACCAGGAAGAAGCCGACGTGCCGCTGGCCGGGGTTCCCCAGCTTGCGGCGCCGCTTGACGGTCCACATCACGAGGCCGGTGCCCACCATCGCCGTGCCGGCAAGGCTGACGAGGAAATAGAGCCAGCGGGTCTCGAGGTCGCTGAACCGCCCGAGGTGCAGCGCGTACAGCACGCCACGCGTTTCGGCGGCGATGCCCACGGTGTCTCGCACCTCCAGCAGCTTGCCGGTGCTGCCCTCGAACAGCAGGTACTGCGGGCTCATGGATGGACGACCTGCCTCGCCGCGCGCCACGGCCACGCGTGCCGACGCATCGCCCGGGTTCGTGATGGTGACGCGGCCGACGTTGTTCACGCCCCAGCGTTCATGGGCCGCGCGCACCATGGGCTCGACGGGCGCCAATGGCGCCGTCTGGCCCGAGGGGCGGCCGGGCGGAATGAAGGCGCTGAGCTGCGCCGTCATCTGCTGGCGCTCCGCTGCGTTCCTGAAGGCCGCCTGTTCGCCCCAGGGCATGTACATCGCCATCAAGGTGACAAGCCCGGTGTACGTGATCATCAGGTGGAATGGCAGCCCGAAGACGGAGAGCGCGTTGTGCGCGTCCAGCCAGGACCTCTGGCCCTTTCCCCAGCGGAAGGTGAAGAAGTCGGTGAAGATCTTCTTGTGCGTGATCACGCCGCTGACGATCGCCACGAGCATCAGCATGGCGGCCACCCCGGCGATCCATCGGCCCCACGCCGTGGGCATGTAGTGGAACTGGAAGTGGAAGCGGTAGAAGAAGTCGCCCCCCAGCGTGTCGCGCGAGGTGACCTTCAGGCCGGTGGCGGGGTCGAAGTAGCCTTCGCCGAAGGCGCGTGCTCCCTGTCCCTGTTGCCCCTGGCCCTTCGCTTCCGCGCGGGGCAGGCGCCAGAATGCGTACACGCTGTTGTTGCGCGCGTCCGGCAGCTTCATGCTCCACTGCGTGGCCGCAGGGATGGTTGCGGTGAAACCGTCGACGATGCGCTGCGCGACGACCGCCTGGTCCGGCACCGCAGCCTGGTGCGGCAGCTCGGGCCGCATCCATTGCGACAGTTCGTCCTTGAAGTAGGCCACTGTTCCGGTGAGGAACATCGCATAGAGCACCCAACCGAGCAGCAGGCCCATCCACGTGTGGAGGTCCGACATGCTCTGGCGGATGCCCGGCCCGCTGGCCAGGCGCGGCGCGTCGTCATTGCGCAGTGCGGTCATGCGCGCGTCCCGAAGGCGCCCGCGGACCACGCCGCGAGCAGCAGGGGCGCCGCGGCGAGCACCAGGCCGCTCCATGCGCGCCATGCGCTGCGCACGGCAAACACCCAGATCACCGTGCACGCATAGACGACGAAGCTGGCCAGCATGCCCCACAGCACGGCCTCGGTCCGGGCGATCGGCAATGCGAGCGTGGCCATGCTGGCGAGGGCTGCGAGCGCATAGCCGCCCACCAGGGCGGCCGCGATGCGGGAGACCAGCGGGCCGACGCGCACGGCCCGTCGGAGAACTTCGTTCACTGCAGCCGGGTCCTTTACTTCGATGGCGTACCCGCCGGGCCCGCGGGCACAGGCTCGATGCCGTCGGGCTTCACGTAGGTCAAGGTCGTGACGTAACTGACCGCGTCGTACCTCTCCATCCCGGCGGCGGACTGGCGTTCGCCCGCGCTGCGGTCATTGACGGAGACCTCCGCGACGTACGTTCCCTTCCACGGCAGGTCGAAGCTCACCATTCCCTGCGCGTCGGTGATCCCCTCCTTGGCCCAGCCCGACTGCGTGACGAGGTTCACCTTGGCCTTCGGATGCGGCTGCCCCTTGAGATACAGCTTGAAGGTGCCGGGCGTGCCGACGGGCACGAGGTCGAGCGCCAGCTTGGGCGGTTGCGCGGCGAAGCCGGTGACCAGGCGCGCAG
Organism: Ramlibacter sp.; assembly: GCA_021156245.1. Taxonomy (GTDB): domain Bacteria; phylum Pseudomonadota; class Gammaproteobacteria; order Burkholderiales; family Burkholderiaceae_C; genus Ramlibacter. The sequence continues at coordinate 3,481 of JAJNBO010000124.1, forward strand.
CGGGCCGGTACCAGTTGGTGATCTCCTTGTCGGCCTGCTTCCACTTGTACAGCGGGTAGGCTGCATCTTCGGCCACGATGGATTCGCCGGGGGCCGCGCGGAACGGCAGGTCGAAGCCGCCCGCGCTCTTTCGAGCTTCGGCGGACTGCTCTCCATTCGCAGAGAGCAGGGTAGCCGTGGGCTTGCCGAACTTGTCGAGCAATCCCGGCGAAGCCTCGCGCAGGTTCTCGCCGAATTCGCCGAAGCGGATTGCGGCGGTCCCTTGTCCGCCAGGCTGCTCGATCCAGATCTGGTGGGCGGAGGCGGCGGCGGAAGTGGCCAGCGCCGCGACGGTGATGGCAATGCGGTTGAAGTTCATGGTCAGAAGTCCATCGATGCCGACAGCTGCAGCGTGCGCGGCGCACCCACGGTCGCATAGTTGCTGACCACCCAGTACCGCTCGTTGGTGACGTTCTCGAGCGCCGCGCGCAGCATCACCGGCCGTCCTGCAACCTTCATGGCGTAGCGCGCACCGAGGTCCAGGCGCGTCCAGCCGTCGACCGGCAACGTGTTGCCCGCATCGGTGAACACGGAGCCGGTGTGGATCACGCGGCCGTTCAAGCTCAGACCCGGAACGAATGGGGTGTCCCAATCCAGGCCGAAGTTGAACGTGCGTTCCGGCACGCCGACGGCCTTCTTGCCGTCGTTCACGCCGCCGGCGGTTCGGGTGAGCTTGCCCTGCTGGAACGCCGCACTCGCGAGCACGCGCAGGCCCCGCTGGATCTCGCCGTAGGCGGTGAATTCCAGACCGCGGTTGCGCTGCTCGCCGCCGAACGAGAACATGTTCGTCGCCGGATCAATGAACGAGCCCGGTCGCTTGATCTCGTAGACGGCGGCCTGCGTGGTGAGCTGCCCCCAGTCGACCTTCACGCCCACTTCGTTCTGCTTGGAGAGCTGCGGCGCGAACGTCTGGCCTGCATTGGCGGTCGTCGGGCCGGCCACCCCGCCGCGGGTCAAGCCGGCGGTGTGATTGGCATAGATCGATACGTTCTTCATGGGCTTGAAGACGAGGCCCACCAGCGGAGTCGTCCTGCTGGACTCGTAGCTGACGTAGGTGTTCGGCGGGGGAGCCCTGAACGATTCCTGCGCCAGGCTCTGGTGGCGCGCGCCCAGCGTGACCAGGAAACGTTCGTTGAAGAACGACATCGTGTCGGCGACCGCAAAACTGTTCTGGCGGATCTCTCCGCTTCGCTCCGGCGCGTCCCGGGGGACCAGGATAGGCGGCAGCGGCGCCGGGTCGTACAGGTTCGAAGGCACCTCCGTCGCCGACTGCGCGTAGAAGTACGAGGTGTACTGGTCCAGGTAGTTCGCGCCCAGCACCAGCGTGTGGCCGACGCTGCCGGTCGTGAAGCGGGTGCGCAGGCCCAGGTCGGCGGCCTTGCCGCGCTGGTCCTGGTCGTACCAGGCGTTGCGGACCATGAAGTTGCCCGACGCGTCAGGGCGGCCGCTGGCCAGGTTCTGCTGGTAGTTGTGGGACGTCTTGCCGAAGCCGGCATAGATCATCGTCGTGTCGTCGAGGTCGTACTCCACGCGCGTCATCACCGTGCGCAGGTGGTCCCGCAGCCGTTGGCCGGGGTAGAAGTTGCCGCGCGGGTCGGGCACGGCCGGAATGGCGGTCGTGCCGGCGGCGAAGCCGATCTGCGGCCTGAACTCGCGGAGATCGCCTTCGGAGGCCACCACGTCCATCGACCACCGCAGGCGCGCGCCAGCGTAGTCGAGGCCCACCGCCCCCAGGCCCATGTTCTGCTTGCCGCCGTCGATGTTGCCTTCGCCGCCACGTGCCACGGCGTTGACGCGCACGCCCCACTGGTTGTCCTCGCCGAAGCGCCGCCCCACGTCCAGGTGGGCGCCGAGCTGCCCCTTGCTCATGAAGGTGGTGGTCAGGCGCGTGAGCGGGATGTCCGCCGCGCGCTTGGTCACCAGGTTGATGCTGCCGCCGATGCTCCCGTTGGGGCCGACGCCGTTGGCCAGCGCGCCGGGGCCCTTCAGCACTTCCACGCGCTCGATGTATTCGACCGGGATGTTGGTACTGGGCGCGATGCCGAACAGGTTGTTCAGCGACATGTCGCCGTTGCCCACCTGGAAGCCACGGATCTGGAAGTCGTCGCCGAAGCCGCCGCGCGCCGTGAGCGTGCGCACCGATGCGTCATTGAGGACCACGTCGGCGACGGTGCGCGCCTGCTGGTTCTGGATCAGCTCGGAGGTGTAGTTGGTCGTGCTGAAAGGCACGTTCATCAGGTCGTTGATGCCGAACAGGCCCAGGCTGCCGCCGCGGGCGAGCTGTCCGCCGGAGTACGTCTTCTGCAGGCCGCCGATGGAGTCGGCGGAGCCATACACCGTGACGGGCGCCAGCGCCCGGTTCACGGGTGTCGTCGGCGCCGCCGGCGACGCGGCTGGCGCCTCGACCGTGTGGGCCGCCACGCCAGCCACGGCAACGGTCAGGCCCGCGCCGAGAAGCTGGCGTGCGGCAAGCGCGAAGGGGGCCAGGGCGAAACGCACTTGCTGGCGGGCGGGGCGACGGTGCAGGTACATATTTAGTTAACACGAATGAGAATGATTCTCATTATGCACGATGGACGTGCCATGTCACCAAATGTTTTGCAGCCGTGCGCGGGTGGAGGGACGCTGCAGGGAGGGCAGTGCCGCCCTCCCGCGATGGCGCTACGCAGCCAGGAGCGCGCGCTTCTCGCTGTTGCGCGTCAACGCCGCGCCCACGCGCCGAACGATCGCATCCACCGCCGGGTGCGCGCGTCCCATCTGCGCCGCAATCGATTGCACGAGCAGGTCGACGCGCTCGATCTGCTGCGCCCCTGCGGCCAATGCTCGCGCGGCAGACGAGGGCTTCTTCAGCGACGACGCGGCCGCGGCGTACTTCTCGAACGGAACGAGATCGCCTGCGTCGGCGCCCAGGCCGCAGCAGAGAGCCACCACCCATTCGTAGATCTCGCGCGACAGTGCCGGGTTGTCATGAACTGCGTTGGTGATGGGCACGATCTCGAGCTCGCCGATGCAGCGGTAGTTGCCCGTCATCAGCATCGGCCATTTGGCCAGCGGCACGAACAGCGACGTGTGCAGCTTCAGCTTCACCGGCAGCTCCAGCAATTCGCCTGCCACTTCGTGGCGGGCGTTCTCGATGTCCGTGGCCAGCCGCTGCAGCAGCGCGGTGTGGGCGGCGTTTTCGAACGGGGCGCACTTGAAGTTGGTCGGCAGGCCCACCTGGAGCACGTTCTTGGGCTCGTCGGCAGGCCGGAAAGCCTGCGGATCGGGGCTGGCCAGCGATACGCGGCCCGGTTCGAATTGGTCCCACAACTGCAGGTCGGTGAAGCACTCGGCAAGCGACTCGACCTGCAGGCCGGGGATCCGCCGCAGGTAAGGCGGCGGCGGCATGTTCATCAGCGCGAGCGAGGGAATGCCGGTGCGCGCGATGCGCTGCATCAGCTGCCGCACCGCCGGCTCGCCGTACTGCGACTCCTGCATGGCGAGCACCGCCATGTCGAAGCCCGCAGGTTGGACGTCGGCGGGCGTCGCGGCCATCACCGAACCCGCAAGCGTGCGGCTGTCCACCTCCACCAGGTCGGCGCGTCCCTTCACCGGGAAGCGCACGCGCGTGCCCTCCCGGTTGATCAGGTCGCGCGTGGACGCGGTGCACACCAGGCAGACGGCGTGCCCCGCTTGC
>JAJNBO010000549.1 GCA_021156245.1 Ramlibacter sp.
CTGATGCCCGCGCCGATCTACTACGCGCACCGCCTGGTGGAGCGCCAGGCGCAGAAGCGCAAGGACGGCAGCCTGCCCTTCCTGCGGCCGGACGCCAAGTCCCAGGTCACGATGCGCTACGTCGACGGCAAGCCCCACAGCATCGACACGGTGGTGCTTTCCAGCCAGCACGCGCCAGAAATGAGCGATGGCACCAGGATGAAGTCCGCCTTCATCGAGGCGGTGATCGAGGAGATCATCAAGCCGGTGCTGCCGAAGGAGTGGCTGAAGGACACCAAGTACCTGATCAACCCCACCGGCCGCTTCGTCATCGGCGGGCCGCAGGGCGACTGCGGCCTGACCGGCCGCAAGATCATCGTCGACACCTACGGCGGCGCCTGCCCCCACGGCGGTGGCGCGTTCTCCGGCAAGGATCCGTCCAAGGTGGACCGCTCCGCGGCGTATGCCGCCCGCTACGTGGCCAAGAACGTGGTGGCCGCGGGCCTGGCGCGCCAGTGCCAGGTGCAGGTGGCGTACGCCATCGGCGTCGCGCGTCCCATGAACGTGACCGTCTACACCGAAGGCACGGGCGTGATCTCCGACCAGAAGATCGCCGAGCTGGTGAACGAGCACTTCGACCTGCGCCCGAAGGGCATCATCCAGATGCTCGACCTGCTGCGCCCGATCTACGCCAAGACCGCCGCGTACGGCCACTTCGGCCGCGAAGAGCCGGAGTTCACCTGGGAACGCACTGACAAGGCACAGGCGCTGCGTGCAGCGGCCGGCCTGAAGTAATTCAGTTCACCGCGGCCGTCTGCTGGCGGTCGTATTCCTGGCGCTTCATTGCGACGTAGCTGCTGCGATCCATCTCGCGCAGCTGCTTCGGATAACGCTCGGTCGCGCTGAACCACTCGTTCGCGCGCTTCTCCACGCGCTGCCCCGGCGGCAGGTGCATGGTGTCCAGGTACGCATCGATCGCGAGGTAGTACCGCATGGCATTGCGCTCGACCGCGCCGCGCACGCCGTTGGTGGTGAAGCCCACCTTGCTGGCCCCCGCGGTGGCGAGGTAGGCCTGCATGGCGAAGCGGCCGCTGCCGCTGAAGCCATAGGCATAGCGCATGTGCATGAAGGTCTTGCCACCTTCCAGCGGCACCGCCTCCGCCACGATGACGTAGTCGCGGGTGCCGAAAGGCCCCTGCCCCGCATTGAGGCGGGACGCGAAGTACTCGGGCCCGCCCGCCGCGTTCTGGAAACCTCACCTTGTCGAACGGATGGTCGAGAACGGCGTACACGTCTCCCTGCAGCGAGTTGCTGCCCTCCATGGAGTCGATGTACAGCTGGCGGCCGTAGGAGTTGTTGCGCAACTGTTCCTTCAGCTCGCCATGCTTCACGTGCAGCTCGCCGGCGTCCGCATGCACGGCGAGGGACGTGCAGGCGAACGCGCATGCAGCGGCGAGCCCGGTGAGCCAGCGGGCCAGGCGGAATGGTCGGGTCATGAGGCGTGCTTCCGGTCGGAGTCGGCTTCGGCCATGGCCGATGCCTCGTTGGAGGGAATGGTCGTTTCCGACTCTTCTTCCAGGAAGGCCTGGACGTCGAGCTGGATGCCGCCCATGAACAGGGAGTGCGGCGCCACCTCGTAGAGATACCGCCCGCGGGGACTGAGGACGAGGCGCATGCGCAGGCGCGGGTCCGCCACGCCCTCCCAGGCACGGATGAGACGCGTGCGAACCAGGTTGTCCGGGCACTGCAGCGACTTCAGCTTGTGGTAATTGGACGACAGGCTGACCGCGTCCAGGTACCAGGGCGACTGCTTGTTGCGGGCCAGCAGGTTCGCCGACAGGTCGATCTCGAGCGTCAGCACGTTGCCGTCGACATCGAGCAGCAGGTTGCGGCCGAGCAAACCGCCGTTGGCCTCCCCGTACTTGTACGTGAGGTGCAGGTGGGAAGGTGTCTTGCGTAGCGAATATTTCATGGGTTTCACCCGTCCGAACAGGTTGCTTCACACACCGCGGCCGCGTTGTAGGACGCAGTTGCGTCCCCGTGTGCGCGGCCTCAGCCACTCCGCGGCATTCCTCGACGCCCGACAGGTCCTACAAGCGCTGTGGGCGAAAGACCAAGGCGACGGCTCGGCCACCGGCCGAAGATGGAAGAAGACATTCATCCATCCACCACAAGGAGCAAGCCATGGCTGCTGAAGAACGAGAAGAGCGAGACCTGAACCGCGACCCGATCACCGACGAACCGGGTGCACACCCGGTCGGCACCGGCCTCGGGGCTGCCGGGGGCGCGGTCGCTGGAGCGGCTGCCGGCGCGATCGCCGGCCCGGTGGGCGCGGCGGTCGGCGGCGTCGTGGGTGCGGTCGTCGGCGGACTGGCCGGCAAGGCGGCCGGCGAGGCGGTGAACCCGACGGCCGAGGAAGCCTTCTGGCGCGAGAACTACAACAAGGAGCCGTACTATGAGTCCGGCCGCAACTTCGACGACTACAGCCCGGCCTATCGCCTGGGCCTGTCGGGCCGCCAGCGCTACCAGGAGCCGTGGACCAGCGTCGAGCCCCGCCTGGCGTCCGAGTGGGAAAGCACGCGCGGCAACTCGACCCTGAACTGGGACCGCGCACGGCCTGCGTCGCAGGCGGCATGGAATCGCGTCGACACGCAGTTCCAGGGCTCCGGCAGCGCAGGTGCGTCGGCCTCCGGCATGGGCACCGCAGGCGCGGTGGGCGCCATGCAGACGGCGGGCAACAATGAAGGCGATCGCGGCGACGTCGTCGACGTGCTGAAGGACCTGGTGGAGTGCTGCAAGGACGGCGAGTACGGCTTCCGCGAGTGCGCCGAACAGGCCAAGCGCCAGGACCTGAAGTCGATGTTCCTGCAGCGCGCGGACGACTGCCGCCGTGGTGCGCAGGAATTGAACGACTGCATCCGCCAGTACGGCGGCAGCATCGAGGACGGCGGCAG
>JAJNBO010000125.1 GCA_021156245.1 Ramlibacter sp.
CTGGTGCCAGAGCCCATTCCGGTCGACGCGATGGAACATGTCCGCCAGCTGAACGCGGACACCGCGATCGTTCCCCTTGCGGAAGGCGCGCGCAGTGCCGCCGTCATCCGGGCCCAGGTGATGCTGGACCGAAGCTGGTTCTCCGTCGGCGAGATCGACGGGTTCTTCGGCGCCAACATGAAGAAGGCGCTCGCCACCTTCCAGGCCGCGCGCGACCTGCCGGCCACGGGCACGATGGACGAGGCCACGTGGCAGGCGCTGGGCCAGCAGGCGCCGGCGTTCGCGACCTACGTGCTGACGGAGCAGGACGTCGCGGGTCCCTACGTCCCCATCCCCAAGGACGACCCGGAGGCGCAGTCGCAACTTGCGTCGCTGGGCTACCAGAGCCTGGAGGAGGCGGTGAGCGAACGGTTCCACATGAGCCCGAAGCTGTTCGCCGCGCTGAACAAGGGCCGGCCGCTGCAGGCGGGCCAGGCCGTCGTCGTGACTGACGTCGGGCGCGCCGCGGTGATGCCGAAGGCCGCATCGCTGCGCATCGACAAGTCCGACCAGCTGCTGTACCTGCTGGGAGCGGACGGCCGCGTGATGGGCGCCATGCCGGTCACCATCGGGGGCCAGGACTTCCCGTTGCCCGAAGGCGTGCTGCAGATCACGACGCACGCGAGGAACCCGGATTTCAGCTACAACCCCGCGTTGCTGCGCGAGCCCAAGACGGACAAGAAGCTCCGGCTGCCGCCGGGGCCCAACAGCCCGGTGGGGCTGATGTGGCTGGCCCTCAGCAAGGAGCACCTGGGCATCCACGGCACGGCCGAACCGGCGCACATGTCGCGCGCGGAAAGCAGCGGCTGCGTGCGCCTCACCAACTGGGACGTCATTCGCCTGTCGACCGTCGCCGACAAGGGCATCAACGTGGAGGTGCAGTCATGAAGGCCATTCATCTTCCCCTCGTGCTCGCGCTCGCCTCCCTGGGGCTGGCAGCCTGCGACGTGCGCACGGGCGCGCCGGAGAGTTCGACCACCGCGTCGGCGCCGACCTCGCAGCCGTCCACGCCGGTGGACGCGACGCCCGCGCCCGTGCAGCCCGGCTCGGAGAGCACGGCGGCTGCGCCTGCGCCCGCCACGGATCCCGCTGCAGCGGGTAGTGCGCCCGTGGTGGGAGCCGCGCCGGACACCAGCGCCCTGGGTGCGCCCGCCGCGGATCAGCCCGCGGTTCCGGAGGGCGTCGCGGCGCCCACGGAGCTTTCGCGCTTCCTGGAAGAAAACGCGGCGCGCCAGGCGGCTGATCCGTCTGCACCCAAGGAGCCGACGTCGTGATGGCCTGGCGTCCGCTTCTCGGAGCTGCGCTCGCCTGCATCGCGTTGCAGGCATGCGAGCGGCAGGCGCCCTCGACCGTGGTCATTCCGCCGCGCGCGTCCTTGCCCGACGACACCGTGTTGCGGCCCGACGCCACTGCGTCGGTGACGCCGCAGGCACAGCCCGCGCCCGCGGTCCAGTCACCGCAGGCTGCCGCGCCTGTGCCGGCGCCAGCGGCTCCGGTGGCCACCGCACCGGCCCCGCAGCGGGACCTGCCCGCAGTGCGCAATGCCGGTGATCCGCGCGGCGCCGAACTGCTGGCGCAGCGCGCCCTGGAGGTGCCCGTCGTGGGCATCGCGCCGGCTTCGCTGTCCGACCACTACGAGCAGAGCCGGGGAAAGCGCAAGCACGAAGCCATCGACATCCTCGCGCCGATGGGCACGCCGGTGGTGGCAGTGGACGACGGCCGCATCGTGAAACTGTTCAACAGCAAGCCGGGCGGACTGACCGTGTACCAGTACGACCCGAATGGCCAGCTCGCCTACTACTACGCGCACCTGCAACGTTATGCGGACGGACTCAAGGAGGGCGCGGACGTCAAGCGGGGGCAGGTGATCGGCTACGTCGGGGTCACCGGCAATTCGGATCCGGGCACGCCGCACCTGCACTTCGCGGTGTTCAAGCTCGGCACGCCCCCCAGGTGGTGGGAAGGCGACCCGGTCAATCCGTATCCCGCGCTCAGCCGCGCCGCGCCGGCGCAGCAGGTGGCGGCACGCTGACGTTTCCGCGCATCGGAAACCATCGCACCAGCGCGAGATAGAGCAGCGCGCCGAACACGAGCAGGCCGGTGGCGATCCACAGCGACAGGCCAAAGCCGGCCGCCGGCGTGGCGCTGCGCGCGACCAGCCACGCGGCGAGCGGCGGGCCGGCGATCTGCCCGGCGCCGTAGACGGCGGTGAGCAGCCCCATGAAGCTCGCGGCCTGCTGCGGCCGCACTCGCCGCACTTCCTGCATGCCGAAGAACGTGATCGCGGTGAACGGCAGCCCGAGCAGCAGGCTGCCGACGGCGAAACCGGCGAGGGTGGGGCTCACCAGGCTGGCGCACACGCCCGCCGCCTGCATCGCATAGCAGATCGCCAGGCGCACGCGCAGGTCGCCTGCGGGGGCAAGCCGGGACGCCACGATGGCGCCTGCCATCACGCCCGCCCCGAAGAGGGGCCAGAACAGGTCGAGCCAGTGCGAGTCGGGCAACGCCTGCCGCGCGATCACCGGCAGGAAGGTGGCCGTGATGATGTAGCCGATGCCGGCGAGGCCGTACGCGATGGCGAGCAAGCCCATTTCAGCGCCCCCGGCCTGTGCCGAAGCGGACGCGGCCGCCGGACCGCCGGCTGCGGCCGCTGGCACCGCGATGCCGTGGCGCAGGTCGAACACGCGCCACACGAGCGCGGACAGCAGGACGGCCAGCAGGCCGAAGGTCACCCAGCCGGCCGCGGCTGGCGCGCGCCATTGCACCAGCGCGGTCGCCGCGAGCCCGCTCACGACGATGCCCGCGCCCGGGCCGACATAGATCAGGGCGCCCATGGCCGGCACGCCCCGCCGCGCGAGTTGCTCCAGGCACCAGCCCGAGGTGTAGAGGAAGACGACCGCGCTGGCCACGCCCGCGGCGAAGCGCAGCAGGATCCAGGCGGCGGGCCATTCCCATGCCATGCCCAGCGTGAGCAGCGCCGTGGCCGCAAGGCCGATGCGCACCAGCCGCGGCCCGTTCACCACCGGCGACGCGCCGAAGCGGCGCCACAGCCAGGGCTGGAAGGTGCACACCAGCGCGCCCAGCAGGTACCCGAAGTAGTTGGAGCTGGCCAGGACACTGGCGTCGGCGAGCGTGAGGGAGCGCTCGGACAGCATCATCGGCAGCAGCGGAGTGAAGGCGAAGCGGCCGATGCCCATGGCGACCGCGAGCGCCACGAGCCCCGCCAGCGCGATCGCCACGGGACGTAAAGACGGGGGAGGAGCTGACATGCGGCGCGCAGTGTCGCATGGCCGGCAGGGCCCTCGCTCCGGTGCGGATACGATCGGGCCCCATGAAACTCCTGCTCGCGCTGCGACCTTGCAGCCCCGGACTGGCGCGCCGCCTCGCCGCCGACGAAGCGCTCGCGCGCGCGCTCGGCGCCAAACCCAATCCCGCCGTCGGCTATGTGTTCTCCAAGTTCTTCGATGCCGGCGGCCCCGTCCTGGCCAAGGTGCTGCAGCTCGCCGAAGGCGAGTCCGTGAGCTTCCTGCGCGACGTGCAATGCAGCCCCGCGGAGCTGGAATCCTCTTCCCACGTGGAAGCGGTGGGCCGCTCGAACGTCGCCCAGAGCCGCGCCGACTCGAAGGCCACGATGGCCGCGTACCACATGGACAGCCTGCACCCCACCTCGAGCCGGTGGTCGGTGCGGCTGCCGCAGCGCATCTACCTGTCGAAGGCGGTGGCCGAATCGGCGATCAGCCACGTCGACGAGTGGACCGGCGAGTACGTCCTCGGCGCGCAGGCCGCGCAAGGACTTCGCGAGAGCGGGCTGACCGGCTTCGAGCTGCGTCCGGTGCTGCACCACAAGACCGGCGAGCCGCACGACGCCGGCCACCACCTCGTCGCCCGCGAACTGCTGCCGGCGGCGCTGGAGGACGCGACCGTCTTCGAGACCTTCGACGACGGGCCGCGCCAGCCTTCGCAGCCGCGCCGCTACGGCCTCCTCAGTTATGCGCAAGGGGCGCTGGACACCAGCCCGGACCTGGCGCGCACCGCCGAACCCTGGGGCGCCTGGCGCACGCCGGTCTGGATCGTGCGGCAGCGGGCGCGCGGCTGGTTCGAATCCGCCCAGGTGCGCGGCTGGAAGTTCCAGCCGGTGCTGGAGGCGGGCAGCCGCCTGCATGCCGAACATGCGCAGCGCTGGGACGACGTGCTCGGTCGCCTGCGCGCTGGCGGCGCGAACGTGATGGCCTGAGCATGGCGTTCGCCCTGGATCCCGCGTCCATCACCCACGGCATCCAGCTGGCGGTGGCGCCGGTGTTCCTGTTGACGGCCGTGGCGGGGATGATCGGCGCGGTGGCCGGGCGGCTGGGCCGCATCATCGACCGCGCGCGGCTGGTGGAAGACCGCGCGCTGGTCGCCACCGACCCGGAGTGGCTGGGGCGCGCCCGGCGCGAGCTGCAGCAGCTGCGCCTGCGCGGGCAGCTGGCCAACGCCTGCATCGCGCTGCTCACCAGCTGCGCCTTCCTGATCGGGCTGACCATCATCCTGCTGTTCCTGGGCGAAACCGGCGGCATCGCGGTGACCGGATGGGCCGTCACCAGCTTCCTGGCGGGCGTTGTGTCCTTCCTCGCGGCGCTCCTGTGCTTCCTGGCGGAGACCTACCTCGCCACCCGCCTGCTGAATTTCAAGGTCCGGGCCCGGCCCGCTGGTCCTCCCGCTTGAAGGGCTGCCCGGGCAGCGCTAGCATGGAGCGGCTCCCGGGTGGGGGCTGGAGCGCAACATGCCGCAGCTGATCGCCAGCGTCAAGGGAGTCGAGGTCAAGCACGTGTTCCTGCGCAAGGAACGCACGACGCTGGGGCGCAAGGCCGGCAACGACATCGTGCTCGACACGATGGTCGTCAGCGGCCAGCACTGCGCGTTCGACATCGTGGGGGTGGCCGACGTCTACCTGCAGGACCTGGGCAGCACCAACGGCACCTACGTCAACGACCGCATGATCAAGGACCGCACGCGGCTGCGCGACGGCGACGTCATCGCGATCGGCCCGTACCGCATCAAGTACTTGCAGGCGAGCGAGGAGCCCAGCAGCTTCTTCGGCACGACCGCGATGCAGCTCGACGCGCGCGAGCTGCAGGCGAGCTTCATGGTCGTGAGCGGCACGTCCAGCGGCCTGGAGATTCCCATCGTCAAGGCGGTCACCACCTTCGGCAAGCCGGGCGTGTCGGTCGTCTCCGTTGCGCAACGCCGCGGCGGATTCTTCGTCGCCCGTTTGGGGGGGGACACCATCCCGTTGCTCAACGCCACGCCCGTGGGAGACGATCCCGTGCAGCTGGTGGACCACGACGTGCTGGAACTCGCCGGCACCCGCATGCGGTTCCAGCTCAGGGAATGAAGCACAATGTATCCATGGGGCTGATTGGCAGGATCTTCAAGGGCAAGGACAACCGGGAGGGCGGTCCGGCCAGTTCGCAGTTCTACGAGAGCGAACCGTCCTCGGGCGACGAGCAGACGCGCAATGCGCCGAGGCGCGAGCTGGTGCAGGTCGTGCTGCGGGACACGATGCGCAAGCACGGCATCCCGTCGGACTGGATCGAATGCCGCGTGCTGTCCACCGTCAGCCGCACCGGGCGGCCCGGCCTGCACGTCAACTTCGTGGTGAAGAGCGCGCACCACCAGATGCTCGGATACGTCTTCGCCTTCCAGGGCAGCTTCGAGCGCGAGCTCTCCCGTTTCGAGCCGCGCGCGCGCGACTGGCTCATGAGCCTGGCGTGGGAGTTCCAGGACTTCAAGGCCGAGGAACTGCCGGATCCCAAGACCTTCGCCGCCAGCGGCCCCGCCCCGCTGGCGGAGCTGAAGGAAGCGCATACGGCCATGTCGTTCGCGCCCACCCACGACCCGCTCGCCGAAGAGGACGCACGCAAGACCGAGGCCGACATCGAGCAGGACCTGAAGGCCCTGTTCGCGATCCGCGACGCGGCGCTGGCCGAGGCCGCGGGCAAGGCGCCGCCCGCGGGCCACGCCGACTTCCAGCGCACCCAGCCCTTCGAGGACTCGGGCAGCAAGGGCATCTGAGCGCCGCCTGGCCCGCGGGCCAGGCTCTTGCAATCGGCCGCGGCAGCCCTCAGCTGCGGTCCATGAACACCACCGCCACCAAGAACCTCGTCATGCTGGCCCGCATGCTCGAGCGGCTGGACCGCAGCGCCGAAGCGGTCGACGCGCAGCAGTACCGCGGCGTGGTGGAGCACCTGAGCGACGTGCTGCGTTCGGTGCCCCATGACGCGGCGCTCGACGCCGTGCTCGAAGCTTCGCCCGCCACCGCGGAGCTGTACGAGAACCTGCAGTACGAGCACGCCGGGCTGTGCCGCTCGCCACTCGAGCCGTCGCTCAACGCCGAACTGGCGGCCCGCGCCGCCATCGACGCCGCCCGCCGCCGTCCCGCTCAGCCGAAGGAAGCCACCGGCTCGTAACCGCGCCCCCCGGCCAGCGACTGCACCAGCACGTAGGGCGCCCGGACGCCCCAGGCGACCGGCTGCACCGGCGCCGGCGGGTGCGCTCCGAAGCCCTTGCGCGCCAGCGTCACGTGCGGCCGCCAGGGACGGCTGTCGACCGGCAGGTCGAGCGCGCGCAGCCGATCCGCCAGCGCTTCGTGCAAGGCACGCAGTGCGGGCTGCACCCGGGTCGCTTCGAGCACGGCGATGCCCCCGGGCCAGACCGTCGCGTGATCGAGCACCATCTCACCCCCCGCCCAATCCAACTGCAGGCCTTGTCGCAGCGCGGGGAGGCGATCGCCTGCCACGTTGCCGATGAAATGGAGCGTGATGTGCAGCCGCTCCGGCCGCGTGCGGCGCGCCGTCGCCGGCCAGTCCCAGGCTTCGGCGTGCGCGTGCAAGGCCGCGCGCGTGCCGTCGTCGGGCCAGAGGCCCAGGAAGAGGCGAAGCGATGGAGCAGGGGTGGAAGACACGAAAAAAACGAGCCCCGCAGGGCTCCAAGCTCGTACTTCTGTTCCGGATGAGCAGCATCGTGCCCCCGGAAGCGATACAGTCACGGCCAATGTACAGGCGGAGGGAGGCGGTGCGCCCAAGGGAAAACGAGCGCACCGGCATGCAGTCCGACCGCCGCGAACAACGATGA
>JAJNBO010000126.1 GCA_021156245.1 Ramlibacter sp.
GGCGAGATCGCCCACTTCAAGCCGGCCGGCCCGCTGGATTGTTCCGACGGCCAGGTGCTGCACGACTGGTGCGTGCAGGGCTGGGGCATCGCCTGGCGCAGCACCTGGGAGGTGGAGCAGGAGATCGCCGACGGTCGCCTGGTCGAGGTGCTGGCATCCTTTGCCGCACCGCCCAACGGGATCTACGCCGTGTTCCCGCAGCGCAAGCACCTGCCGCTGCGGGTGCGGCTGTGGATCGATTTCCTCAAGCACCACTACGCGCAGCCCCAGTTCTGGATGGCCGCGCATCCAAGATGATCCTCGAATCCCTGCTCGCCTACCTCCACATCCTCGCCATCCTGACGCTCGTGGTCTTCATCTCCAGCGAGGCCGCGCTGTGCCGTCCCGAGTGGATGAATGCAAAGACCGTCGAACGGCTGGTGACGGTGGACCGCATCTACGGCATCGCAGCCGGCGTCCTGTTCGCGACGGGGCTGGCGCGCATCTACTTCGGCGTGAAGGGCCCCGACTGGTACTGGAGCAACTGGCTGCTGCACGTGAAGATCGCGCTGTTCGTGGTCGTGGGACTGCTGTCGATCCGGCCGACGCTGCGCTTCGCGCAATGGCGTCGCGCGCTCCATGCGACGGGTGCGCTGCCCGGCGAGGACGAAGTGCGCAAGGTCCGCAAGCAGGTGATGCTGCAGGCCCACGTCATTCCGCTGATCCCGCTGGCGGCGGTGTTCCTGGCGCGGGGGTTCGGGGGCTGAACAGGGGCGACCCGTAAAATCGCCCGAATGCTCCAAGCAAAACAAGAGTTGCTCGCCGCGCTGGCGGCCGGGCTGGACCAGCTTTCCCCCGGCGCCGGCGAGAAGGCGGCTTTCGAGCTGCCCAAGGCGGCCGCGCATGGAGACCTCGCCTCCACGGCGGCCATGCAATTGGCCAAGCCCCTCAAGCGCAACCCGCGGCAGGTCGCCGAGGCCTTGCGCGACAGCCTGCTCGCCACGCCGGCCTTCGGCAAGTGGGTCGATGCGGTGGAGATCGCCGGCCCCGGCTTCCTGAACATCCGCCTCAAGGCCGCCGCCAAGCAGCAGGTCGTGCGCGAGGTGCTCGCCAGCGGCGGCAGCTTCGGCGCGCAGCCGTCCAACGGGCAGCGCATCCTCGTCGAATTCGTTTCCGCCAACCCGACGGGGCCGCTGCACGTGGGCCACGGCCGCCAGGCGGCGCTGGGCGACGCGATCTGCAACCTGTACGAAACGCAGGGCTGGAACGTCTGGCGCGAGTTCTATTACAACGACGCCGGCGTGCAGATCGAGACGCTCGCGCGTTCGACGCAGCTGCGCGCGAAGGGCGTGAAGCCCGGTGACGCGGGCTGGCCGGAAGCCGCGTACAACGGCGACTACATCCAGGACATCGCCGACGACTTCCTGGCAAGGAAGACGGTCAAGGCGGACGACCGCGAGTTCACCGCCAGCGGCGATTCGGAAGACCTCGACGGCATCCGGCAGTTCGCGGTTGCGTACCTGCGGCACGAGCAGGACCTCGACCTGCAAGCCTTCGCCGTCAAGTTCGACAACTACTACCTCGAGTCCAGCCTGTACACCAGCGGCAAGGTGGAACAGACCGTGCAGCGCCTGAAGGACGCGGGCAAGACCTACGAGCAGGACGGCGCGCTGTGGCTCAAGTCCACCGACTACGGCGACGACAAGGACCGCGTGATGCGCAAGTCCGACGGTGGCTACACCTATTTCGTGCCGGACGTCGCGTACCACATCACCAAGTGGGAGCGTGGCTTCACCAAGGTCGTCAACATCCAGGGCACCGACCACCACGGCACCATCGCGCGCGTGCGCGCCGGCCTGCAGGCGGCCAACGTCGGCATCCCGCAGGGCTATCCGGACTACGTGCTGCACACCATGGTGCGCGTGATGCGCGGCGGCGAGGAGGTGAAGATCTCCAAGCGCGCCGGCAGCTACGTGACGCTGCGCGACCTCGTGGAGTGGACCAGCAAGGACGCGGTGCGCTTCTTCCTGCTGTCTCGCAAACCCGACACCGAATACGTGTTCGACGTCGACCTGGCGCTGGCGCAGAACAACGACAACCCCGTGTACTACGTGCAGTACGCGCATGCCCGGATCTGCTCCGTGCTCGCCGCCTGGGGCGGAGACCCGTCGACACTGAAGAATGCGGACCTGTCCTCTCTGGAGCACCCCGCCGCGTTGAACCTGATGCTGCAGGTGGCGCGCTATCCCGAGGTGCTCGCGGCGGCGGCGGCGGATTTCGCGCCGCACGACATCACCTTCTACCTGCGCGAGCTGGCCGCGGCATACCACAGCTACTACGACAGCGAGCGCATCCTGGTGGACGACGAGAAGCTGAAGACGGCGCGCCTCGCGCTGGTGGCCGCCTGCGCGCAGGTATTGCACAATGGACTGGCTGTGCTGGGGGTGAGTGCCCCGGCCAAGATGTGAGCATGGAACACAAGCAACGCGGCAACGTCATCGTCGGCATCATCATCGGCATCGTGCTGGGGCTCGCCGCCGCCCTGGCCGTGGCGGTCTACGTCACCAAGGTGCCGGTGCCTTTCCTGAACAAGGGCCCGAGCCGCTCCGCGGAGCAGGACGCGGCGGAATCCCGCAAGAACCAGAACTGGGACCCGAACGCGCCGCTGTACGGAAAGAATCCGGCCAAGCCCTTGCCGCCTGCGCCCGGCGTCGCCACGCCACCGGCGACGCCTCCGGCCGCCCGGGCGTCGGAGGCGGTCGTTCCCGGCCGGCAGGATGCCGCCAGGCCGCGCGGCCCGGATGCGCCCGCGGTGGCTGGCCGGCCCGCCCCGGCCGACCCGCTGGGCGACCTCGCCACGGCGCGCGCTTCCGGCGGCAACGATCCCTTCTTCTATTTCGTGCAGGCCGGCGCCTTCCGCACCTCGGAAGACGCCGAGGCGCAGCGCGCCAAGCTGTCCCTGATGGGAATCGAGGCCCGGGTGACCGAGCGGGACCAGGCCGGACGGCAGGTCTATCGGGTGCGCGTGGGCCCCTTCACCAGCAAGGACGACGCCGATCGCCAGAAGGAGAAGCTGGACGCGGGCGGCTTCGAAACGGCCCTGGTGCGCGTCCAACGTTGACGGCGCGCTGACGCGTGGGCGGAACCATTGCCGGACCGCGTCGCTCAGAAATGGATCTAGGAGAACCACAGCAATGAATCGACGCGAGTTTTCGGTGGCCACCGCCGCCGTCCTGGGCACCACCGCCTTCGGTTTCCCCGGCCTGGTGCTGGCGCAGGCCCGCGCGCCCCAGGAGGGCAAGGACTTTCGCGCGCTGGAGAAGCGGGTGCCCGTCGAGGCGCCGGCCGGCAAGATCGAAGTCGTCGAGTTCTTCTGGTACAGCTGCCCCCATTGCAATGCGTTCGAGCCCCGCCTGAATGCCTGGCTGAAGAAGGCCCCGGCGGACGTCGCGTTCCGCCGCGTGCCGGTGGCCTTCCGTGACGACTTCGTGCCGCAGCAGCGCCTGTACTACGCCCTCGAGGCCATGGGCAAGGTGGAGGAGCTGCACGGCAAGGTGTTCCAGGACATCCACGTCAACCGCCTGCCGACGGCAAAGGAGGACCAGATCCTCGCCTTCGCCGCGAAGAATGGCCTCGACAAGGCCAAGTTCCAGGAGGCGTACAACTCCTTTTCCGTGTCCACCAAGTCCAAGCGCGCCAAGCAGTTGCAGGATGCCTACGTGGTCGACGGCGTGCCCGCGATGGGCGTGGCCGGCCGCTATTACGTGGACGGCGACCTGGCCGGCAACATGGACCGCGCGCTCCAGGTCGTGGACTACCTCGTCGCGGAAGCGCGCAAGTCCAAGTAAAAGCGCACGGACCGGTGGCGCATGCCGCCAGGACCCTCACGGAAAAGCCCGCTCGCGCGGGCTTTTCGCCTTGGGCTCGCTACAATCGCAGCAAGATTCGTGCCTTTATGAACCACACCTTTGCTTCCCTTCCGCTGCTGCTGGCGCTCGCGTTCGCCGCCACGCCGGCCGGCGCCGAAAAGGCCGATCGCAACAAGCCGATGAACGTGGAAGCGGACTCGCTGCGCTACGACGACCTGCGACAGACCAGCGTGTTCAGCGGCAAGGTGGTGGTCACCAAGGGCAGCATCGTGATCCGCGGCGCGCGCGTCACGGTGAAGCAGGACCCCGACGGCTTCCAGTTCGGCACGGTGACGGCCGAGCCCGGCAAGCGCGCCTTCTTCCGGCAAAAGCGCGACAACGTCGACGAGTACATCGAGGGCGAGGCGGACACCATCGAATACGACGGCCGCGCGGACCGCGTGAAGTTCGTTGGCCGTGCCGAGCTGCGCCGCCTGCGCGGCGAGACGGTGAACGACGAAACCAGCGGCTCGGTCATCACCTACGACAACAGCAACGACCAGTTCTCGGTGGACGGTGGTGCGGCGGCGGGCGGCTCGCCCGCGAACCCCGGCGGCCGCGTCAGGGCGACGATCGCGCCGCGCTCGTCGGCTTCGGCCCCGGCGGCCCCGGAGCTGTCCGGCCCCGCCCCCCGCTTGCGCTCCTCCACCACGCTGCCGCCGGAGACGCGCTGATGGGTGACGCCGAGACCCTGCACGCGCAACCGCCGGTGGAGGCATCGGCCAGCCGGCTGGAGGCGCGCCACCTGCGCAAGTCCTACGGTGGCCGCAAGGTGGTGCAGGACGTCTCGCTCGCGGTCGCCAAGGGCGAGGTGGTCGGCCTGCTCGGCCCCAACGGCGCCGGCAAGACGACATCGTTCTACATGATCGTCGGGCTGGTGCGCGCGGACGGCGGCGAGATTTCCATCGACGGCCGCCCGGTGGAGCACATGCCGATCCACCGGCGCTCGCGCCTGGGGCTGTCGTACCTGCCGCAGGAAGCGTCCATCTTCCGCAAGCTGAACGTGCAGGACAACGTGCGCGCGGTGCTGGAGCTGCAGCGCGACCCGGAAGGCAAGCCGCTGACCCGCGCCGAGATCGAGCAACGCCTCACCTCGTTGCTGCAGGACCTGCGCGTCGAACACCTGCGGGACTCCCCCGCGATCGCGCTTTCCGGCGGCGAGCGCCGCCGCGTCGAGATCGCCCGTGCGTTGGCCACCCAGCCGCGCTTCATCCTGCTGGACGAACCCTTCGCGGGCATCGACCCCATCGCGGTGATCGAGATCCAGCGGATCATCAGCTTCCTCAAGTCGCGCGGCATCGGCGTGCTCATCACCGACCACAACGTGCGCGAGACCCTCGGCATCTGCGACCATGCCTACATCATCAGCGAGGGCACGGTGCTGGCGCAGGGCACGCCCGCCGAGATCGTGAACAACGCCGACGTGCGCCGGGTCTACCTCGGCGAGCACTTCCGCATGTAGGGACGCCCGCAGGCAGTATGAAACAGGGGCTCTCGCTACGCGTCTCCCAGCATCTCGCGCTGACTCCCCAGCTGCAGCAGTCGATCCGGCTGCTGCAGTTGTCGACCCTGGAGCTGGGGCAGGAGATCCAGCAGATGCTGGACGAGAACCCGTTCCTCGACGTGCAGGGCGATGACGGTCCGGAGGAGTTCGGGCCGGTCGCCTCGGATGCCCCCTCGCCGGTGTCGGAGACGGAAGCTGCGTTCGAGCCGATGCCCAACGGCAGCGATACCAGCGCGGCGTCCTCCAGCGAGCCGGAGCCTTCCTCCGACCCGGGCGACTTCGGCGACGACGCGTCCCCCAACTGGGAGGGCGACGGCAGCACGGAGACCGTGCCGGACGACGGCGAATGGGGTGGCGAGGCGCCGGCCGCGCGCCGCAACACCCTGGGCGAAGACGACCAGGTCGACGCGACCGAGCTGGCGCGCGGCAACGAGTCGCTGCCGGCCTGGCTGCACCGCCAGGCGCTGTCCTTGCGTCTGTCGGAGGTGGACCGCGCCGCGCTGCGCTTCCTGATCGAGTCCCTCAACGACGACGGCTACCTCGAGGAGTCGCTGGCGGAACTGGCCGCCGGCCTGGCGCCCGGCGACCTGGAGCAGCAGGAGGAGTTGCAGCATCGCTTCACGGTGGCGCTGCGCCTGCTGCAGCGGCTGGACCCGCCCGGCGTGGGCGCCCGCAACCTGGCCGAATGCCTGCTGCTGCAGTTGCGCGCCATGTCCGAGGAGACGCCGGACGACACCGCCTGCTGCGCGGCCATCAAGGTGTGCCAGCACCCGATGGACCTGCTGGCCAAGCGCGACGTCAAGCGCTTGTCGCTGCTGACAGGCGAAGTCGAGCCGAACGTGAAGGCCGCCATCGGCCTGATCACGCGGCTGGAACCCAAGCCGGGCCGCCGCTTCGTCGACGTCGAACGCAACATCATCGTGCCGGACGTGCTGGTCACGCAGGTCGGCCGCGGCCCGCGCGCGAACTTCCGCGTCATGCTCAACCCGGATGTCATGCCGCGGCTGCGCGTGCACGACGTCTACGCCGGCGCGCTGAAGGCGCACAAGGGCGAGGGCCACCAGGCGCTGCAGCAGCGGCTGCAGGAGGCCCGCTGGTTCATCAAGAACATCCAGCAGCGCTTCGACACCATCCTGCGCGTGTCCACCGCCATCGTGGAGCGGCAACGGAGCTTCTTCGTGCATGGCGAGCTCGCGATGCGGCCGCTGGTGCTGCGCGAGATCGCGGACGAACTGGGCCTGCACGAATCGACCATCTCCCGCGTGACCACGGCCAAGTACATGTCCACGCCTTTCGGCACCTTCGAGCTGAAGTACTTCTTCGGCTCCGCGCTGGGCACCGAAACCGGCGGCAATGCATCCAGCACTGCGGTCCGCGCGCTGATCAAGCAGTTCGTCGCCGCGGAAAGCACCAAGAAGCCGCTCTCGGACAGCCAGATCTCCGAGATGCTCAAGGAGCAGGGCATCGAGTGCGCGCGCCGCACCGTCGCCAAGTACCGCGAGGCGCTGCGCATCGCGCCGGCCAACCTGCGAAAGGAACTGTGAACCCGCTCTCCCTCTTCCTGCCCTGCGCAGCCGGCGTCGAGCCCTGGCTGGCCGACGAGGTGCAGCGCGTGACCGGCATCGCGCCCGAGCCGCTGCGCGGCGGCGTGCGCCTGCGCGCCGGCTGGGACGCGGTGCTCCGGCTGAACCTGCACAGCCGGCTGGCCCAGCGCGTGCTCGTGCAGGTGGCGCATCGCCC
>JAJNBO010000127.1 GCA_021156245.1 Ramlibacter sp.
AGCCTCGCGTTGGCGATGTGCCGCTGCGTTTCGATCGGCAGCTTGGCGGTGTTCAGGCCGTCCCAGGTGCTGCGGCCCTTGCTCGACAGGTTGTAGTAGATGGACACGCCCTCGCGCAGCTTCGACGCGTGCTGCTCCGGCGTGAGTTTCAGCTTGGCGATGCGCCGCTGGCTCCACACCGCCGCGTCCTTCAGGTGCATCGCAGCCGCATGCACGGCTTGCACCGGATCCAGCGGATCCGTGAGCCCGACCGCCCGGGCAGTCGCCGGCTCGAACTGCGCGATGCCGAGGTTCGGCGTGCCGTCCTTGCTGGCGCCCATGCGCGGAATCCATGAGGTCTCGGCGTTGATGATGCCGTACACGTCGCGATAGCTGAGGCCCACTTCCTCGAGGCCGGCGCGGTTCGCGGCGGATTGCGCGAGCAGCAGGCGGGACTGCGCGTCGGGCGTATGCAGCACGTCGCCCGCATAGCGCACGGGCATCCAGCGCAGCTTGGAGCGCAGTTGCTCGTAGTACGCGTCGACCTTGGCATTGAGGGTGCCGGGCCTGGCGGCCTGCACCGATGCGGACACGGCATCGGCAACGGCGGTCTCCACCGCCACCTTGCCGCCGTGCACCCGTTGAGCCAGCGTGTCCGACACCGGCGCGTACGAGCTGCCGATCGATCCACTCAGTCCGGCGCCGAGCAACAAGCCCAGCATCACGACGTTGTGGATGGAAGTCACCTGCGAGGCAATGCGTTCTTTCATCCGGTTCCCTGCTCCACGAATTTGCGAACAAGAGCAATGGAGGAAGCGTGTCGGAGAAAGTTCGGCTTGTTACAGCGTCCCGTCCTACATCGCCCGTGGGCGTGAAAAACTCCCGCGCTGGCGGACCGTTGCGCGCAGGCGTCGCGCAGCTTGTAGCCCGGATTGTATACATGTATAACTCAGCCGATGCCTGCCTCTTCGATTGCCACCACCACCTCTTCCGCGGTGACCACGCTGCTGAGGCAGGCGCTGGATCGCGGCCGTTGGGCGTCCGGCCATCCGCTGAGGCAGGAAGAGATCGCCGTCGAGCTGGGAGTCAGCCGCGTGCCCGTGCGCGAAGCGCTGTTCCAGTTGCAGGCCGAGGGACTGTTGCAGATGGTCCCGAACAAGGGCATGTACGTCCGCCACGAAAGCGCCGACGACCTGCGCGAGCTCTTCAGGCTGCGCCGCCTGATCGAAACCGACATGCTGGAACAGGCCGTGCCGCTGCACACGCCCGCGACGATGAATCGCGTGGAAACCGTGCAGGCCGCCCTCGACAAGGCCCACGCGGTGGCCGACTGGATCGCGGGCGACCGCGAGTTCCACGAGGCCCTCTACGCCCCCGCGCAGCGAGCCGAATCGATGGCCATCGTGCGGCGCCTGCGCCATCGCGTCGACCGCTTCTACTTCGCGCGGATGAAGCCCGGCGCCCGCGCGAAGGGCTGGCACGAAGAGCATCACGCATTGATCCGGGCCGTGCGCAGGCGCGACCCGAAAGCCGCCGCGCGGGTGCTGCAAGCGCACCTCGCCGAAACCGAGCGCAGCGCGCTCGCCGCCCTCCCGGGCGCCTGAGGAACGACCATGGCCACCCACGGATGCACCGTCGAATGGAGCCGCCGCGATTCGTGCTTCACCGACCAGAAGTACAGCCGCGCACATGCGTGGCGCTTCGACGGCGGCGCGCTCGTCGCGGCATCGAGCTCGCCGCATTCCGTGCGCGTGCCGTTCTCCGATCCTGCCGCGGTCGACCCCGAGGAGGCACTCGTCGCGGCGGTGTCCAGCTGCCACATGCTGTGGTTCCTGTCGCTGGCGGCGCAGCGCGGCTTCGTCATCGACGCCTACCGCGATGCGGCCGAGGGCCGCATGGGAGAATTCAGCGACGGCCGGCGTGGCATCGTCGAAGTGGTGCTGCGCCCGGAGGTGACGGTGGGCGGCGATGTGGCGCCAGCGCCGGGCGACATCGAAGCCCTGCACCACGAGGCGCACGAACTGTGCGACATGGCGCATTCGATCCGCGGCGAAGTCCGCGTGCAGGGCAGCTGGCGCCCTGCCGGCAGTCGCTAGCGATGGCGCGCCGCGGCAGGCAGCACTACCACGTGTACGTGGTGGAGCTCGGCGACGCGGTCTGGAACCACGCGCGCTTTCGCCGCTGCAACCCCGACTACCGCCTCGGCATGCCGTTCGTCTACGTCGGCATGACGGGGCTGGATCCCGATGTGCGCTTCGACAAGCACAAGGCCGGCATCCAGGCGAACAACTTCGTCCTCGCGCACGGCTTGCGGCTGCTGCCCGCGCTGTACGAGATGTACAACCCGATGCCTTACCGCGCCGCATGCGAGATGGAAGTCGAGCTGGGGATCGCGTTGCGCGAGAAGGGCTACGGCGTCTGGCAGGCTTGACGCTTCACCGGGGTTCGCCTTCGGGCTCACCCCCTCCTACGACGAACACCGGAAGACAGTAGGCCGGCGGTGAGCGCGCAGCCGAACCCCGCTCATGCGCTCAGGCTGTTGCGCCACGCCGCCTGCGCCACCGCATCGAGCGCGCCGTCGACGACGGGATGTGCGGACACCAGCCGCAGCGTGCCCTGCGCGAGCATCTGGTTCAGCTTGCGCCGCGTCATGGAACGCGTCGTGCCATTGGCGTGCGTGAACATGAACAGCAGGCCGTGCGGGCTGCACCACGTGAGCTGCCAGCGCTCCCAGCCGTCGCCATGCAGGTCCACGAAGGCGCCGATCGCCATTTCCTGCGCCGGCAGCGTTTCCGGCTCCCAGGCAGACGACCCCAGCGGAATGGGCTGCTCCGGCACGTAGCCGGACTCGTAGATCTCCAGCGGCGCCAGCCAGGTGTCGACCTTTTCCGGCACGGGCTCCGGCGGCCGGGTGGCCGCGCCCGTGGCGGAAAGAGCCAGCTCGTGCAGCGCCGACAGCAGGTTCAGCCAGCGTTGCGTGTCGGCGGGAAGGTGGTCGATGCCGGCGAGTCCCGCGCGGATGCGATCGGCCAGCAGCGCCTGCTGGCCGGCCACGCGCCCGGCCAGCGCCGGCTGCACGCCCCACAGCACGGTGGGCACCACCCATCCCATGCCCCCGGGGTCTTCCGCGCCGGTGGTATCGACCAGGCGCGCCTGCGCCATCACCTGCGACCAGGGGCCGGTCAGGAAAGCTAGCGCCTCCGGCGGGGCGGCGGCCGCATCCGGCCGCTCCAGCACCTGCCTGCCGATGCGCTCGGCCAGCAGGTTGCGCTGCTCCGCGCGCATCAATGCGCGCACGGCGCGCTCCTTGTTGCGGCGGCTGCGCGGCTGCGCCTCGTCCCACGCCTCCTCCAGCGCGTGCAAGGCGATCTCGAAGGTTTCCGGCCCGCTCGAACGCGCATCGAGCAGCGCCTCGGTGGCTTGCTGCAAGCCTTCCATGAAGCCAGCGAAGCCGGGCTCGTCCCCGGACGTCCACGCCAGGCTGCGCTGCGTCACCTGCTCCAGCAACTGGCGCGCGGGATGCGAGCGGTCGCTGAAGAAGCGGGGGTCGACCAGCGCCAGCCGCAGCAGCGGCGGCTCGAGCTCGCGCACCACGTCGCGCACCGGGGCCACCAGCCGCGGATCGCGCGCGAGCTGGTCGATCATGAGGTGCACGACCTCCAACCCCAGGGCCTGCGCGGGGCGCCTCGCCTCCTGGCGCAGGGCGTCGCGGAAGCTCGCCATGCTGTCCTGCACGGCCGCGGGCATGGCTGCCTGCCGCTGCCGCAGCTGCAGCATGAGCTGGTCCACCTTGCGCAGGTCCTGCACCATCTCCAGCGCCGCCGGCACGGTGTGCGAGAAATCCGTTTCGCCGAAGACGATGACCGCCTCGCCGGCACCCTCCCCCGGCTCGCCGGCCAGGAGCTTGCGCAACTCGCGGATGGTGAGCTGGGTCGCCTGGTCGCGCATCTCCTGGGGCACCGCGTCGCGTGCCGGCTCCTGCGGGGCCACCTCCTGCGGCTGCAGGCGCTGCGCGATCTCCAGGTAGGTTTGCGCGAGATCCCCGGCCATCAGCGGCGGCAGGTAGCGCAGCCAGCGGCGGCGCACGCTGGGAGCGACCGGGCTCTGGCGCGCGAGCCGGTACACGCTGCGCACGTAGACCTCGGGGCGCAGCGGATGCCGCCCCGGCGCGCCGTGCGGCGTGAGCTGCAGGGAGGCCAGCGCGGATTCCAGCCGGGCCAGCTGCGGGCGCACGCCGGCTTCCAGGTCGCGGACGGCACGCACGAGGTCGGTGTTGTCCTGCAATTGCTCGTCGCCGAGCAGGGGCAGGGATTCGAAACTCAGGGGAGACGCGCGCTCGCCGGCGATGGCCTGCGCGAATTCGGCCAGCAGCGCCTGGGGGAAGGCCTCCGCGAGCGCCTGCTGCTGTTCGCGCAGCACCTCCAGCGCCTCGAGCAGCAGGCTGCGCTCGACCACGTCGCCGAGGCCAGCGGCCGCCTGCGGGAGTTCGGCGGCGGCCCGCACCAGCGTGGACTGCAGCAGCGCGGCTCCGCCCAGCGCCGCATCCTTGATGCACGCCCGGTACAGCGACTGGTACTGCGGTTGCTTGCTGGTGCCGCGCATGCAGAGACCGCTCCCCTTGGTTGACGACGGGGTCCCCGCCGGCGCGGGGACGCTTGACTAAGCTCGTTGCACTCGCTTACTTAAGCGCCTTATAGCGCACCCGGTGCGGTCTTGCACCCTCTTCCCCGAGGCGCTTCTTCTTGTCCGCCTCGTATTCCTGGTAGTTGCCGTCGAAGAACACCCACTTGGCCTCGTCTTCGGCCGCCAGGATGTGCGTGGCGATGCGGTCCAGGAACCAGCGGTCGTGGCTGATCACCATCACGCTGCCCGCGAATTCGAGCAGCGCGTCTTCCAGGGCGCGCAGCGTTTCCACGTCCAGGTCGTTCGACGGTTCGTCCAGCAGCAGCACGTTGCCCCCTTGCAGCAGCGTCTTGGCCAGGTGCAGGCGGCCGCGCTCGCCGCCGGACAGCATGCCCACCTTCTTCTGCTGGTCGCCGCCGTTGAAGTTGAAGCGGCCGCAGTAGGCGCGGCTGGCCATGGTGAACTTGCCGATCTGGATCAGGTCGAGGCCGCCCGAGATGTCCTCCCAGACCGTCTTGTCGTTGGCCAGGTCGTCGCGGTGCTGGTCGACGAAGGCCATCTGCACGGTCTTGCCGATCTTCACCTCGCCCGAGTCGGGCTTCTCCTTGCCGGAGATCATCTTGAACAGCGTGGACTTGCCGGCGCCGTTCGGGCCGATGATGCCGACGATGGCGCCCGCGGGCACCTTGAAGCTCAGGTTGTCGATCAGCATGCGGTCGCCGAAGGACTTGCTCACGTTCACGAACTCGATCACTTCGTGGCCCAGGCGCTCGCCGACCGGGATGAAGATCTCGTTGGTCTCGTTGCGGCGCTGGTATTCGTAGTCGGACAGTTCCTCGAAGCGCGCCAGGCGGGCCTTGCTCTTGGCCTGCCGCCCCTTCGGGTTGGAGCGCGCCCACTCCAGCTCCTTCTTCATGGCCTTGGTGCGGGCGTCCTCGGTGCGCTGCTCGGTCTCGAGACGCGCTTCCTTCTGTTCCAGCCAGGTGGAGTAGTTGCCCTTGTAGGGGATGCCGCGGCCCCGGTCCAGCTCCAGGATCCATTCGGCCGCGTTGTCCAGGAAGTAGCGGTCGTGGGTGATGCCCACCACGGTGCCGGAGAAGCGGGCCAGGAACTGCTCGAGCCACTCCACGGATTCGGCGTCCAAGTGGTTGGTGGGTTCGTCGAGCAGCAGCATGTCGGGCTTGGACAGCAGCAGGCGGCACAACGCCACGCGGCGCTTCTCGCCGCCCGACAGGTTCTTGATCACGGCGTCCCACGGCGGCAGCCGCAGGGCGTCCGCCGCGATCTCCAGCAGGTGCTCGCCGCCGCTTTCCGCGCCGGCCGCGGCGATGATCGCCTCCAGCTTCTGCTGCTCCTCCGACAGCTTGTCGAAGTCGGCGTCGGGCTCCGCGTACGCCGCATACACCTCCTCGAGGCGCGCCTTCGCCTGGTTCACCTCGCCCATGCCGCCTTCCACCGCCTCGCGAACGGTCTGCTCGGGATCGAGCTGCGGCTCCTGCGGCAGGTATCCGATCTTCAGCCCCGGCATCGGGATGGCCTCGCCCTCGATCTCCGTGTCGAGGCCCGCCATGATCTTCAGCAGCGTGGACTTGCCCGAGCCGTTCAGGCCCAGCACGCCGATCTTGGCGCCGGGGAAGAAGCTGAGGGAGATGTCTTTCAGGATCTGCCGCTTCGGCGGCACGATCTTGCCGACGCGGTTCATTGTGTAGACGTACTGGGCCATGGAGTGATGCGAGGTTTCTGCGGGGAAACCTCGCATTATCAGGGACGCGCCCCTACTCCTTGCCGTCGACCGTGTTCTTCAGGGCGGCCTGGGCCACCTGGTCGAGGGCTTCATCCACCACGGGGCGGTCCGCCACCACGTGGAGGTGGCCGTTGAGCCGCAGCTTGTCCATGGTGCGCCGCGACATGGAATGGGCGGTTCCGCCGATGGACGTGAACATGAAGAGCGTGGCGTGCGGGCTGCTCCAGGTGAGCTGGGCGCGCACCCATTCGCCCTTGATCTGGATCTCGACCCAGGCGCCGATGCGCAGGTCCTCCGGCTGCAACGCCACCGGCTCGGCAGGGGCCGGGGCGGCGGCCGGCGCCGCAGCGCGCGCGGCCTCGAGCTGCGAGCGCAGGTGCTCCTCTTCCGCCGCCTCGGGCGCCGCCACGTTCTCGGGGGCCATGTCAGGCTCTTCGGGGAAGAAGCCGGACTCCTGCGCTTCCGTCTCGTCCAGCCACATCTGGATTTCGTCGTGCGCGCTGTCGCTGAACTGGGACTTGTCCGCCCAGGCAGCCTCGGCGGCGGCTTCGGCCGCGGCGTCGCGTCCTTCCTGCACGGCCGCGCGGTGCAGCGTGATCAGGTGGTCGAAGAAGCGCTGGGTGAGTTCGGGCGGATAACCGATGCGGTCCAGGCCCTCGCGCAGCCGCCGCAACAGCCCGGGAATCATCTGGACCAGGCGGCGCGCGCGGCCGCGCTGGGCGGTGCTCCGCTGCACGCTCCAGATCAGGTCTTCGACGAGCGC
>JAJNBO010000128.1 GCA_021156245.1 Ramlibacter sp.
CTGTTGCTTCGGCACAGCGCGCGGGGCGCTTGCCAGCCGCTCGGGCGTGCTGCATGGCACGCCTGTCGCTACTTCGTTCTATACGGATAGGCAGGAGGGCGAGGGCTCGGGGAGAATTCCCGGCACTCCGACCTTCCCATGGACAAGGCCCCGCCTCCCCTTCTTTCCACCGCGCCACAGCCGGTGCAGGACGCCGTGCTGCGTTGCCAGGCCGCCATGCTGGCGCGCAACCGCCTGGGCGAGGGCGCGACGGCGCTCGCGGTCGAACTGGCGCAGCTCCTGCAATGCCGCCGGGCCAGCATCGGCCTGATGGACCGGGACCAGCTGCGCATCGTCGGCAGCACCCAGGCCTCGCCCATGGACCAGCGCCGCGACACCGCCACCGCCCTGGTCGCCGCCATGCACGAAGCCCTCGACCAGGGCCTCAGCGTCGCGTGGCCTCCGGTGGTCGCCAGTCCGCCCATCTCGCTGGCCCAGCGCGAGCTGGCTGGCAGCGGCCACGCCTGCACCGTTCCCATCGTGGCCGGCCAGCGGCTGGTCGGCGCCATCACGCTGGAGCGGGAGAACCCTCCTTTTTCCCTGCCCGAACTCGCGCTGTGCGAGGACATCGCCAGCTTCGCCGGGCCCGTGCTGCAGTTGCAGCGGGCGGCCGAAACGCCGTGGCATGCGCGCATCCTGCAAGGCCTGCGCGATCGGCTTTCCGGCCCGCGTGAGCGCCAGATGGCGTGGGCCGCAGGGCTGCTGGCGGTGGTCGTGCTGCTTGCCGTGCCGCTGCCCTGGCGCGTGAGCGCCCCCGCGCGGCTCGAAGGCTCCGTACAACGCGCCGTCGTGGCCGCCACCGACGGCTTCCTGCAGCAGGCCAACGTGCGACCGGGTGACCGCGTCAAGGCCGGCCAGGTGCTGGCGCAGCTTTCGTCACAGGACCTGGAGCTGGAACGCAAGCGCCGCGAGAGCGAACTGCGCCAGCACGAGAACGCATTCCGTGCCGCGGAGGCCCGCAACGACCGCACGCAGATGGTCATCAGCCAGTCGCGCGCGGCGGAGGCGCAGGCATTGCTTGCGCTGGCGGAAGGCCAGCTCGAACGCAGCCAGCTGGCCGCTCCCTTCGACGGCGTCGTGATCCGCGGCGACCTGGCGCAGAACCTCGGCGCGCCCGTCCAGAAGGGCGAGGTGCTGCTGGTCCTGGCGCCGAGCGACAGCTTCCGCCTCATCGTGGAAGTCGACGAAGCGGACATCGCCGCCGTCCGCCCGGGCCAGCATGGACAACTCGCGCTCGCCGCGCGGCCGGAGGAGCCGCTGCGCTTCACCACCCGGCGGGTCGTCCCGGTGGCCACCACGGCGGACGGGCGCAATTATTTCGAGGTGGAGGCAACGCCGGACCACGCGCAGGCCAACCTGCGCCCCGGCCTCAGTGGCGTGGCAAAGATCGAGGCGGGGGAGCGGCCGCTGGCCTGGCTGCTGCTGCATCGCTTCGCCACGTGGCTGCGCCTGGCGGTCTGGACGCTCACACCCTGATGACGCAGTCGCTGGTCAGCAGTTCCTGGTACCGCGTGGCGCCGTTGCGGCCCGCGCTGGTCGGGGGGCTGAAGATCGTGCGGCACCAGGTGCGCGACCAGGTCTGGCAACTGCTCGTGGAGCCGGGCACGGGGCGCCAGCTTCGCCTCAACCCGTCGGCCTATGCGTTCGCGGGTCGCTGCGACGGCCGCATGACGGTGGAGGACATCTGGCGCCTGCTGCTGGAGCGCGAGGGGGAGCAGGCGCCGACGCAGGACGAAATCCTGCGGCTGCTGGCGCAGCTCTCGCGCGCCGGACTGGTGCAGTTCGATACCGCGCCGAACCTGTCGCTGCTGTTCGCCCGCCGGGAAGAGGACGAGGAGCGCGCGCGCCGGGCGTTCATCAACCCCTTGTTCCTGCGGGTCCGCCTGTTCGACCCCGCGCGACTGCTCGATGCCACCGCGCCAGGGGTGCGCGCGGTGGCGCGGTGGCCGCTGTTGCCGCTGTGGTCCGTAGCGGTGCTGCTCGCGCTGATGGCCGCCGCCATGCAGTTCCCCGCGCTGAAGGCCGATGCCCTGCGCGTGCTGGCGACGCCTTCCAGCTATGCGATCGCCTGGCTGGCCTACCCGCTGGTGAAGGCGCTGCACGAACTCGCCCACGGCATGGCCGTGCGGCATTTCGGGGGCAACGTGCACGAGGTCGGCCTGTCGCTGGTGTTCCTCACGCCCGCGCCCTATGTCGACGCGAGTGCGGCGAACGCGTTCCCGTCCCCGCGCGAGCGGGCGATCGTCAGCGCCGCCGGCATCATGCTGGAGCTCGCGCTGGCTGCCGCGGCGCTGCTCGCGTGGCTGCTGCTCGTGCCGGGTCTGCTGCGCGACGCGGCGTTGGTGGTCGTGTTGATCGGCGCCGTCTCCACCGTGCTGTTCAACGCCAATCCGCTGCTGCGGCTGGACGGCTACCACCTGCTGTGCGACCTGCTGCAGTTGCCCAACCTCGCGGTGCGCAGCCAAGCCTGGTGGGCGACGCAGTGGCGGCGGCTGGTCGGCGCCGCGCCGGCGCTGCCGCCCGGCGTGCTCGCAGCGGGCGAAACCAAGTGGCTGGTGTTCCATGCGCCGGCGGCGCTGCTGTACCGCATCGGCCTGATGGCCACGCTGGTGTTCTGGGTCGGCCGCCACTCGTGGCTGCTCGGATGGATGGCGGCTCTGGCGCTGGTGGCCTGGATGCTGTCCGGCGCGGTGCGCGGCTTCCTGCGGTCGGCAGCCGCGAGCGCCAGTCCTGCAGTGCGCCGCCGCACGCTCGCGGCGACGGCTGTTCTCGGCGCGGTGGGGCTGGTTGCGATCTTCACGGTTCCGGCGCCGGCCACCGTGGTGGCGCGGGGCATCGTCTGGCCGCCGGAGCGGGCGCAATTGCGTGCCGAGTCCGCGGGATTCGTGCAGGCGGGGCAGGTGCCGGACGGCGCCGCGGTGTCCCCCGGCGACACCGTTGCGACGCTGGCGGACCCCGCGCTGGAGGCGCAGCGTGAACGCTTCGCCAGCGAACGCACGGGCCTGCTCGCGCAGCAGTACCAGGCGTTGCTGAAGGATCCTTCGCGTGCCGGCGACCTCAACGCGCAGCTGGAGCGCAACGAGGCCGAGACGCAGCGCGCCGAGCAGCAGGTCGAGAACCTTGCCTTGCGCGCGCGCACCGCCGGCCGCGCCGTGTGGCCGCGGGAGAGGGACATGCCGGGCAGCTACGCACGCCGGGGCGACATGCTCGGGTACGTGATGGCTGCCGAGCCCGCCCAGGTGCGCGTGGTGCTGCGCGACGAAGACTTGCTGCGGGTTCGCGGCCGGGTGCAGGGTATCGAAGTCCGACTCGCCGAAGAACCCTGGACGTCGCGCGCCGGCACCCTGCTGAACGAAACGCCCGCCGCCACCCGGCAGTTGCCCAGCGCGGCGCTCGGCGACCGCCACGGCGGGCCCATCGCCGTCGACCCGGCGGACAAGGACGGGGTGCGCAGCCAGGCCCCGGTGTTCCTGCTGGACGTGCAGGTGCCGGACATCTCTCCCGGCCGCATCGGCGGCCGCGCGTGGGTGAAACTGGACTTGCCCAGCGAGCCCATCGGCCTGCAGGTCTTGCGCACCCTGCGGCAGTTGCTGGTGCGGCAATTCAGCCCCACCGGACAAGCATGAGCGCCGTGAGCCAATGGCCCTTTCCCGGGGTGCTCTGGGGCGAGTATCCGGAGCAGGCGCCGGAGGCGGCCAGGCGCGAGCGTGGCGTGCCTGCCTCGCGGCGTGTGCTCGAACGTTTCGCCGATGCAGTGGCGGCCGCGCCCCGTGTGCCAGGCGAGGCGTTCGGGTCGCGGCTGGAACGCTTGCCCAGCCTCGCCAAGGACCCTGACGCATGGCTGCACGAAGCCATGCTGCTGGCGGCGTCGGCGCTGGCGGGCCAAGGCTTCCCACCGCACCGGCAGCAGCTGCTGGCAGCGCGCGTGCTGCTGGAGGACCGGCTGGCGGAAATGGCGACCGGCGAAGGCAAGACTGCCGCCATCGCGATGGCCGCTGCGGTTGCCGCCCTCGGCCGCACACCGGTGCACGTGGTCACGGCCAACGACTACCTGGCGCAGCGCGATGCGGACGCCTTGCGGCCGTTCTACGAGCGCCTCGGCCTGCGCGTCGACTGCGTGACCCAGCCGATGCTCGCCGTCCGCAGGCGCGAGGCCTACGCCGCCGACGTCACGTATTGCACGGCCAAGGAACTCGCGTTCGACTACCTCCGGGACAGCCTCGGCCGGGAAGCCGACCTGTCCGCGCTGGAACAACGCGCACGCCGGATCGGGCCCGGCCGCCAGCCCCATGCCCCGGTGCTCCGCGGCCTGTGCATGGCCATCCTGGACGAGGCCGACACCGTGCTGATCGACGAGGCGCGCGTGCCGCTGGTGCTCGCGCAACCCGAGGGGTCGGCGCAGGAGTCCGCGTTCCATGAGCAGGCGCTGCGGGCCGCGCGCGCGCTGGCACCCGGACAGGACTATGTGCGCCTGGGCGGCGGGCGCCGCTTCGAACTGACGCCGCGCGGCCGGCAGCGCCTCGTCACCTGGCCGGTGGCGGACCATCCGCTCCTGGGCCACCGCGCCCATCGCGAAGCCGCGGTGGAGATGGCGCTCGTGGCCTTGCTGGTGTTGCGCCGGGACCATGAGTACGTGGTGCGTGACGGCGAAGTGACCCTGATCGACGAGACCACGGGGCGTCCGGCGGAAGGCCGGGCGTGGTCGTCGGGCTTGCACCAACTGGTGGAGTGGAAAGAGGGCGTTTCGGCGACGCGGCGCAACTCGACAGTGACGCAGATCACGTTCCAGCGTTTTTTCCCTCGCTACCTCCGCCTGGCCGGCGCGAGTGGAACGCTCGGAGAGGCGCGCGGGGAACTGGGGCAGGTCTATGGCTTGCGGGTGGAAGTCATCGCTCCGCGCACCGCGTCGAGGGTGGACCACCGCCCCCCCTTGCTGCTCCCCAATAGCGATGCGCTCTGGCGCGCGGTCGCCGAAGAGGCGAAGCGGCTGGCGGGCCAGGGGCGAGCCGTGTTGATCGGCACGGAAACGGTGGCGCAGTCCGAGGCGCTGTCGGAGTGCCTTGCCGGGGAGGGCGTGCCACATCGCGTCCTGAACGCGCGGCAGGACCGGGGAGAAAGCGAGCTGATTGCCGCGGCCGGGCAGCCATGCCAGGTCACGGTCGCGACCAGCATGGCAGGCCGCGGCACCGACATCGCTTGTCACCCGCAGGTGCTGCAGCGCGGGGGGCTGCACGTCATTCTCTGTCAAGTGAATGCATCGGCGCGCATCGACCGGCAATTCCTGGGGCGCGCCGGGCGCCAGGGCCAGCCGGGCAGCGTCCAGCGAATGGTGGCAGCCGACTTTGCACTGCTGCAGAAATGGTGGCCGCGGTGGTGGCTGGAGCGTTTGCCTGCCAGCAACACCCTTTTGGCCAACGTGACGATCGGGATGGCACAAAGGCAGGAATCCTTTACCCAGCGTAAGGATCGTGTCAAACTGTGTCAGCTCGCGGCCCATGAGGACCGCGACCTGACGTTCAGCCGACAGGTGACAACATGACCAGATTTCGTCGTTGGGGGTTGGCCGCAGGGCTTCTGTTCCCCCTGGCGGCGCCCGCCGCCCAGCCCCTCGGCTGCCTGATCGAACCGCATCGCGTGTCGGAGGTGGGCAGTCCCGTCATCGGGGTCATCGAGTCCACGCTGGTCGAACGCGGTGAACGCGTGACGGCCGGCCAGCCGCTCGCCACGCTTCGCTCCGACGTGGAGCGGCAGTCGGTCGCCGTCGCGCTCAGCAAGGCCCAGGCGGTGGGGGAGCTGCAGGCCGCGGAGGCCAATGCGTTGCTGGCCCGCCAGAAGCTGGCCCGCGCGCAGGACCTCGCCAACCAGCAGTTCATTTCCGGCCAGGCGCTCGAGCAGGCGCGGGCCGAATCCGTGGTGGCCGAAAACCGGCTGGCGCAGGTGCGCGAGCAGCGCGGCGTCTACATGCGCGAGCACGAGATGGCGCAGGCGCAGCTGGGGCTGCGCACCATCCGCAGCCCCATCTCCGGCGTCATCGTCGACCGCTATCTGTCCGCTGGCGAGCGGGTGGAGGAAAAGCCGGTCTACCGCGTGGCCATGGTGAATCCGCTGCGGGTGGAGGTGGTCCTTCCGTCCTCGTTCTACAGCACGGTGGGCGTGGGGATGCCCGTGAAAGTGACGCCGGACTTCCCCGGAGCGACACCCCGCACGGCCAAGGTGACGCTGGTGGACAAGGTGATCGACGGCGCGAGCAATACCTTCCGCATCCGGCTCGAACTGCCGAACCCCGACATGTCGCTGCCCGCGGGCCTTCGCTGCAAGGCGGATCTCGGTGTCAATCCCGGAGCTGCCTTGCAGAAGTCGGCGGCGACGCAGCCATTGACGTCCCTGCCGTCCGGTCTGCGGCTCACCGGCAGCCCGGCGCTGGCCAGGCAGCCCGCCAAACCCTAGGAGTCCGCCGATGGGCTGGCTGCGAAAACTCCGCACGGATCGCAACGAACGCGTCGGCCCGGTGGCGGAGACAATGGAGCCGCGCCTGCTGTACTCCGCGGACCTGGCAGGCGCCCTGTTGCTGGCATCGACTGCGCAGGACGCAGCCGAGCAGAGGACCCTGACCCATTCCGGTGAGTATGGTCCGAGCAATGCGACCGCCAGGGCCTCCGCAACCGCGACGCAGCCCGCGGCCACTGAAGCCACCGTCGCCGAAACGTACGCCGCCCTTCCGCTGACTTTCGAGGTGAACGAGGGCCAGGCGGGCAGCGGCGTGGACTTCCTCGCGCATGGCAGCGGGTACGGCATCGCGCTGTCCGGTGGCAATGCCACCTTGTCGCTGGCAACCGCCCACGGGCAACAGGACGTGACGCTGGCATTGCTCGGGGCGAAGCAGGGCGTGCAGGGGCAGGGCCTCGGCCTGCTGGAGGGCCGCAGCAACTACATCCTGGGCGACGACCGTTCGAAGTGGCACACCAACATCGCCAACTACGGATCGGTCGTCTATCGCGACGTGTACGACGGCATCGACGTGCGCTACTACGGCACGCAGCGGCAGCTGGAGTACGACTTCATC
>JAJNBO010000129.1 GCA_021156245.1 Ramlibacter sp.
TCTCCGCCATCACCCTGGCCCTCATGCTGCTGTCGCTCCTGGGGCTGCTGCGGCCGGCCGCCGCCGGCCGCCGCCTGGTCACCGGACTCACCGCGCTCGGCGCGGCGGTGATCGTGGTCGGCTGGGTGCTGGAACCGGTGCAGTCGCTGGCCCTGAGTTCCGTGGTGGCCGTGGGCGTGGGCAGCGTCATGCTCGTGGTGGCGTTCCGCAGCGCACGGCGGGGCGACCGCCTCGCGTGGACCACCGTTTCCGGCATCTCGTTCATGCTCGTCGCGGTCAGCGGCCTGAGCTGGATCGCGCTGGACCGCACCGTGGCGTGGCCGGTGCATGCTGTCAGCGCCGTGGCGGGCATGGCCTACCTCTCCGTGATGGCGCTTGCATTGTGGGCACGCTACTCGTACCTGCTCGAACTGGCGGAGGTGATGGCGCACGGACCGAGCTACGACCCCGTGACCCGCATGCGCTCGCACAGCGAGACCGGCCAGCTGGTGGGCGACGTGTTCTTCCGGCGCGACGCCGAAGCCCGGCCCATCGGGGTGATCGCGATCTGCCTGGCCAACCTGTACGCCCTGGAGAACCTGCACGGACGCGCCGCTTTCAATCACGCCCTCTTCGTGTGTGCCGGCCGCCTGCGCCGCTGCGTGCCGCAGACGGTCGAAATGGGCCGGCTGGGCGACGACGGTTTCCTGTTGCTGGTGCGCAGCACGTCCGACCTGGAGGAACTGCGCATCATGGCGCGGGCCATCCGGGATCGCCTGATGCGGCCGGTGTCCCTGAGCACGAGCAGCGCGCCGGCGTCGCTGGAAGCCGGCGGGACGGCGTGGGTTGCCGAGGTCGGCGTCGGCGTGCTGGCCACCAGCACCGGCGTGCGCCCGTCCCAGGCGGTGACCACGGCCCGGGCGATGGCGCGGACTGCCTGGACGTATCCCAGCCGCCTCGCGTTCTACGACGCGCAAGCCGGCCAGATCGCCGAACTCACCACCCAGCCGGGAAGTCTGGTCCCCGGGGTCTAGTTCCCTCGTCTTTGCGCTATCGTCCCCGGATGGACAGGTTGGCGGCGGGTTTCTGGGGCGCTTTCTTCTGCACGGCCACGCTGATGCTGGTGATCTCGCTCGCCGCCTTTGCGAGGTCGCAGCGCCGGGTCGCGCTCATGGCCGGCCTGACGTCGCTCACTTCCGCCGCATTCGTGGTGGCCTACCTGGGCTGGCTGCCGATCGAGGGCGCGGCCGAGGCAAGGGTGCTGGCCCACGTCGCCGTCGGCAGCGCCGTGGGCCTGGCGGTGATGCTGATGTCCACCTTCGGCCTGCTGCGCGAGCGCACCACCGGTCGGGCGGCGCTGGGGCTCCTGATGATCGCCGCCGCGCTGGTGCTGGTTGTCGGCTGGATGCTCGATGCGGGGACGGCGCTTGCCATCAGCTCGATGGGCGCGTTCGGGGTGGGCGCCGCGATGCTGGTCGTCACCGTCCGCGGCGCCCGGCGCGGTGACCGCGGTGGCTGGTCCTTCGTGGCCGGCCTCGTGTGCATGCTCGTCGCCATCGCCACCCTGAGCTGGATCGCGCTCACGCGCACAACGGCCTGGCCGGTACATGCCGTTGCAGCGCTGGCCGGCATCGCCTACCTGTGCGTGATCGCGGGCGTGCTGTGGGCGCGTTACTCCTACCTGCTGGAGCTGGCGGAGGTGATGGCGCACGGCCCCAGCTACGACCCGGTGACGCGCATGCGGTCGCACAGCGAAACCGGCCAGATGGTGGGGGAGGCGTTCTTCGGGCGCGCCGCCGAGGCGCGGCCGATCGGGGTCATTGCCATTTGCATAGGCAACCTCTATGCACTGGAGAACCTCCATGGCCGTGCCGCGTTCAACCATGCGCTGTTCATCTGCGCGGGGCGCCTGCGCCGCTGCGTGCCGCAGAACGTCGAGATGGGACGGCTGGGCGAAGACGGCTTCCTGTTGCTGATGCGCAGCCCCCCGGAGCTGGACGGCCTGGCCCGGATGGCCGCGAACATCCACGAGCGGCTGGCGCGGCCCGTCACGTTGAGCACGCGCCGGGACCCCGCGGGCCTGGACGGGCCGAGCACGTCGTGGGTCGCCGAAGCCGGCGTCGGCGTGCTGCTCACGAACACCCAGGCGCGCCCTTCCCACGCGGTCGCGACGGCGCGGGCCATGGCGCGCACGGCCTGGAGCTATCCCAGCCGGCTGGCCTTCTTCGATCCGGAAGCGGGGCAGATCGCGGAGCTCTCGCCCGCCTGAAGCCGCGCGGCGCGGGATAATCACGGACTTTGCCCGCCGTGCCGTCTTGCCTGCCCCGCTGAACATCACCTTTCCCGAAAGCCTGCCCGTCTCCGCGCGGCGCGAGGAGATCATGGCCGCGATGGCGGCGAACCAGGTGGTGATCGTCTGCGGCGAAACGGGCTCCGGCAAGACCACCCAGTTGCCGAAGATCGCCCTGGCCATGGGCCGCGGCAAGCTGAACGCGCCTTCCGGCAAGCCCGGGCAGCTGATCGGCCACACGCAGCCGCGGCGCATCGCCGCCTCCAGCGTGGCCAAGCGCATCGCCCAGGAGCTGGAGACACCGCTGGGCGAGGTGGTCGGCTACAAGGTCCGCTTCCAGGACCGGCTGGCGCGCGACGCTTCCGTGAAGCTGATGACGGACGGCATCCTGCTGGCGGAGACCCAGTCGGATCCGCTGCTGAAGGCCTACGACACCATCATCATCGACGAGGCGCACGAGCGCAGCCTCAACATCGACTTCCTGCTCGGCTACCTGCGGCAGCTGCTGCCGCGCCGGCCCGACCTGAAGATCGTGGTGACCTCGGCGACCATCGACGCGGAGCGGTTCGCGCAGCACTTCGCCTCTGCCAAGGGGCCGGCGCCCGTCATCTACGTGTCGGGCCGCATGTTCCCGGTGGAGCAGCGCTGGCATCCCTTCGAGGAGTCGCGCGAGTTCGACCTGAACGACGCCATCGCGGATGCGGTGGACGAGCTGTGGCGTGGCAACGCTCCCGGCGACATCCTCGTGTTCCTGCCGGGCGAGCGCGAGATCCGCGAGGCGACCGACCACCTGCGCAAGCACCTCGCGCACGACCCGCTGACCCGCAACGCCGAAGTGCTGCCGCTGTTCGCGCGCCTGTCGCAGGCGGAGCAGGACAGGGTGTTCGACGGCCACTCCGGACGGCGCATCGTGCTGGCCACCAACGTGGCCGAGACCTCGCTCACCGTGCCCGGCATCCGCTACGTGATCGACACGGGCACGGCGCGCGTGAAGCGCTACAGTTTCAGGAGCAAGGTGGAGCAGCTGCTGGTGGAGCCGGTCAGCCAGGCCGCCGCCAACCAGCGGGCCGGCCGCTGCGGCCGCGTCGCCAACGGCATCTGCATCCGCCTGTACGACGAGAAGGACTTCGCCGGCCGGCCGCGTTTCACCAATCCCGAGATCCTGCGTTCTTCGCTGGCCGGGGTGATCCTGCGGATGAAGTCGCTGCACCTCGGTGTCGTGGAGGAGTTTCCCTTCATCGACCCGCCTTCCCGGCGCGCCATCGCCGACGGTTACCAGCTGCTCAACGAACTTGGCGCGGTGGACGACGACAACGAGCTCACGCCCATGGGCGCCGAGCTCGCCCGCCTGCCGCTCGACCCTCGCGTCGGCCGGATGATCCTGGAGGCGCGCGGGCGCGGCGCGCTGCACGAAGTGCTGGTGATCGCCTCGGCGCTCGCGCTGCAGGACGTGCGCGACCGGCCGATGGAGCTGCAGGCGCAGGCCGACCAGCAGCACGCCAAGTTCGACGACGAGAAGAGCGAGTTCTCCGGGTACCTGCGCCTGTGGCAATGGCTCGACGAAGCGCGGGGCGGACACGGCAAGGATCACAAGCTGTCGAATCGCCAGTACGAGCAGCTGCTGCGGCAGAACTTCATCAACGTGCGGCGCGTGCGCGAATGGAGGGACGTGCACAGCCAGCTGCTGACGGTCGTGACCGAGCACAAGTGGCGGCTGAACGACCAGCCTGCCAGCTACGAGCAGCTGCACAAGTCCATGCTCTCGGGCCTCCTGGGCAACCTCGGATTCAAGCTGGAGGACGACGAGGCGTATCTCGGCGCGCGCGGCATCAAGTTCTACCGCCACCCCGGCGCGCACCTGAAGAAGCGGCCGGGCCGCTGGATCGTCTGCGCGGAGCTGGTGGAGACCACGCGCCTGTTCGGCCGCGGCATCGCCAACATCGAGCCGCAGTGGGTGGAGGAAGTGGCGGAGCACCTGCTGAAGAAGCAGCTGCTGGACCCGCACTGGGAGAAGAAGGCGGCCGAGGTGGTGTCGCTGGAGCGCGCCACCCTGTACGGCCTGGTGATCTATAGCGGCCGCCGCGTGCCTTTCGCCCGCGCCGACCTGCAGGGCGCGCGCGAGATCTTCCTGCGCGAAGGGCTCGTCGCGGGGCAGTGGGAGACGAAGCTGCCCTTCCTGGCCGCGAACCAGAAGCTGGTGAAGCAGGTCGAGGAACTCGAGCACAAGTCCCGGC
This sequence comes from Ramlibacter sp., assembly GCA_021156245.1. Taxonomy (GTDB): domain Bacteria; phylum Pseudomonadota; class Gammaproteobacteria; order Burkholderiales; family Burkholderiaceae_C; genus Ramlibacter. Next base: position 4,504 of record JAJNBO010000129.1, read on the forward strand.
GCCAGGACGTGCTGGTGGACGAAGAACTGATCTACGCGTTCTACGACCAGCAGGTGCCGAAGGACGTGTACAGCGGGGCAACCTTCGAGCGCTGGTACCGCGAGGCCAGCCGTGGCAAGCCGGAGCTGTTGAAGCTCACGCGGGACGAGCTGATGCGGCACGAGGCCGCCGGCATCACCAGCAACGCCTTCCCCAAGACCGTGAAACTCGGGGGCGTCGACTGCACGGCCACCTACCTCCACGAGCCCGGCGACCCGCGCGATGGCGTCACCGTCACGGTGCCGCTGTTCGTACTCAATCAGGTGAGCGAGGAGCGGGCCGAGTGGCTGGTGCCCGGCATGTTGAAGGACAAGGTCCAGGCCTTGCTGAAAAGCCTGCCCCAGAAGCCCCGCTCGCGGTTCGTGCCGCTGCCGGAGTCCGCGACCCGCATCGCCGGTGAACTCGCCGCCCCCGAACGCTGGAGCCGTGGCGGGTTGACCGACGTGCTGCTCAAGGTGGTGCGCGATGCGACCAGCCTCGACGTCAAGCGCACGGACTTCAAGCTGGACATGGTGCCGCCGCACCTGTTCATGAACTTCCGCGTGGTGGACGACACCGGACGCCAGCTGGGCATGGGCCGCAACCTCGGTGCGCTGAAGGCGGAGCTGGGCGCGCAGGCGCGCGGCGCGTTCCAGGCCCTGGCGGGATTGAAGGTGCCGGCGGCGGGCGCGGAAGTTTCTCCCTCCCCCTCTGAGGGAGGGCGGGGCGGGGGCGCTTCGTGGCGAGCGGAGAACAGGGCCAGCCCGCCTCCCGGCCTCGCACCAAAGGGCGGAGGAGGAAGCCCCGCCGCTGCCGCCGAACAGAGGTTCACCGCCTGGACCTTCGGTGAACTCCCCGAGCTGATGGAAATCCGCAAGGGCGGCACCAGCCTGGTGGGCTTCCCGGCGCTGATCGACAAGGGCGATGCGGTCACCATCGAGGTGTTCGACGAGCCGGACGTCGCAGCCATGAAGCATCGGGCGGGTTTGCGGCGCCTGTTCGCGCTGCAGCTTCGCGACGCGCTCAAGTACCTCGAGAAGAACATCCCCGACCTGCAGAAGATGGCCGTCGCCTTCATGCCGATCGGGACGATGGAGGAGTTGCGCGAGCAGGTCATCGAGGTCGCGCTGGAGCGCGCCTTCCTGCTCGACCCGTTGCCTGCCAACGCGGCCGATTTCCAGCGGCGCGTGGACGAGGGGCGCGGCCGGCTGACGCTGATCGCCAATGAGGTCGCCCGCCTCGCCACCACCATCCTGGCCGACTACGCGGCGGCCGCGCGCAAGATCAAGGACACCAAGAACCAGCCGGAGGCCACCGCCGACGCCACCCAGCAGCTGCAGCGGCTCATGCCCAAGCAGTTCCTCGCGGGCACGCCCTGGCCCCGGCTGCAGCACCTTCCACGGTATCTGAAGGGCATCGTGCTGCGGCTGGACAAGGTGCGCGCCGATCCGGCACGGGATGCGGCGCGCCTGGCAGAGCTGCGTCCCCAGGAACAACGGTTCTGGCGGCTCGTGGCCGAGCGCAAGGGGGCCGTGGATGACCGGATGGAAGACCTGCGCTGGCTGCTGGAGGAGTTGCGCATCAGCTTCTTCGCGCAGGAGCTGCGGACGCCCCAGCCGGTCAGCATCAAGCGGCTGCAGAAGGTCTGGGAACAGCTGCAAAGCTGACGGCAAGCCGCCTTCGAACGCTGGATTTCGGTAGAAAGCCGGATACCGGCAAGTCCGCGTGCGGGCTACCGTGGGTCATCACCAGGGGTTTTGCCATGGATCGACGTGGATTTCTCGAGTGCACCGCCGGCCTCTCCGCCGCGGCCAGCTTGCCGGCGTGGGCCGCCAATGCCATGCCGAAGGAATACGGGCGGGCGCTGCTCGTGAACGAGCGCGGCGATCCCCTGCGCGCCGCCGAGCTGAAGCCGCAGCTGAACTACGTCTTTCATTATCCGTTCGAGGCGACGCCGGTGTTCCTGCTGGACCTGGGCCGGCCGGTGGCGGGGCACGCGCTGGTGACGCAGGATCGCCAAACCTACAACTGGCCCGGGGGGGTGGGGCGCAACCGCAGCATCGTCGCCTTCTCCGCGATCTGCGCGCACCAGCTGGTGTACCCGACCAGGGAAGTGAGCTTCATCAGCTTCCGCAAGACGCGCGCGCAGCGCGGCGTGCAGGATGGCTTGATCCACTGCTGCGCGGAGCACAGCCAGTACGACCCGGCCAAAGGGGCGCAGGTGCTGTCGGGACCGGCCAAGCAACCGCTGTGCGCCGTGCTCCTGGCGCATGACGCCAAGGCGGACACGCTCACGGCCTACGGAACGCTGGGCGGGGAGCTGTTCGACGAGTTCTTCCGCAAGTACGAGATGAAGCTGTCGCTGGACGTCGGCGCGAAGGCGAAGAACGCGGTGAAGGGACAGTCCGTCGTGCGCGAGCTCGACAAGTTCTGCCGGAACTCCATCCAGTGCTAGTTGCGCGCGCCTAGAGTTTCGCCAGCCGGTCCAGCGCCGTGCGCAAAGTCTCGTCCTTCTTGGCGAAGCAAAAGCGCACCACTCCCTGGTCGTCGCCCGTGCGGGCCAGCCCTTCGCGGAACAGGTCGCGCTTGCGCTGGTAGAAGGCGGACAACTGCAGGTAAGGCTCGGGCGACGCCATGTAGCTGGCCAGGCCGTATTGCATCGGCGTGTTCACGGTGAAGACGTTGAACTGGTGCACCTTGCGGAATTCCGCCGTCAGGACGGCCGGCGCGGCCACGTAGCCGATCTTCCAGCCGGTCACGTGATAGGTCTTGCCGAAGCTGGAGACGATCAGCGAACGCGCAGCGAGGGCGGGGAAGCGCGCGGCGCTCTGGTGCTGCTGGCCGTCGAACACCATGTGCTCGTAGACCTCGTCGCTGATGACGAAGACATCCGTGTCTGCCAGGAGGTCCTGCAGCTGCAGCATCTCGGCGCGCGTCCAGACGGTGGCGCTGGGGTTGTGCGGCGAGTTGATGACGATCGCCCGGGTGCGAGGCGACATGGCAGCCGCGATCTTGCCGAAGTCCGGCCGGAAAGTGCCGGGCGTGAGCGGAACCCGGACGACGGTGCCACCGGCCAGCTCGATGTTGGGCACGTAGCTGTCGTAGCAGGGTTCCAGCACGATCACTTCATCCCCCGGCCGCACGAGGCACAGGATGGCGGTGATGATGGCCTGGGTCGCGCCTGCGGTCACGGTGATCTCCGCGGCGGGATCGTACTTGCGTCCATACAGCGCCTCGATCTTGGCCGAGATCGCTTCGCGCAACGCTGGCACGCCGGTCATGGGCGGATACTGGTTCAGCCCCTTGCGCATGGCGTCCGCCACCGCGTCCACCAATTTCGGGTCGCAGTCGAAGTCGGGGAAGCCCTGGCCCAGGTTCACGGCGCCTTTTTCAGCCGCCAGGGCGGACATCACCGTGAAGATGGTCGTCCCGATCGCCGGGAACTTGGTTTGCAGGGACGGGGTGCGGTCAGGAGTGCTCATGGCTAAAGGTCGAAGTCGGTGCCCTGGCCGGCCATGGCCTTGGCGATGAGGTTGCGGTCGAGCCGGTCGGACAACAGCTCGGCGAAGCGATAGACGAAGTTTCTCAAATACGCGCCCCGCTTGAACGCGACCCGCGCCAGGTTGTGCCCGAACAGCGCACCGAGCGGACGAACCGCAAGGTCGTTGTTGCTGCCGTCGTCGCGCACCGCCATCTCGGCCACGATGCCGATGCCGAGGCCGAGCCGTACGTAGGTCTTGATCACGTCGGAGTCGATCGCTTCCAGCGCGATGCGCGGCGTCAGCTTGCGCTGCGCGAACGCCGCATCGATGCGCGTGCGCCCCGTGAAGGAGGGGTGGTAGGTGACCAGTGGTTCGGCCGCGATGTCCTCGATGGTGATGCGTTCCTTCTTCACCAGCGGGTGGGTCTGCGGCAGCACGAGGACGTGCTGCCACTCGTAGCAAGGCAGGGTGACGAGGTCCTGGTAGTCGGAGAGCGATTCGGTCGCGATGCCGATCTCCGCCACTTCGTCCATCACCATCCGCGCCACCTGGTCCGGCGAGCCCTGGTGCAGGCTGACGCTGACCTTGGGATAGGCCTCGCGCAGCTTCGCCACCGGGATCGGCAGCACGTAGCGCGCCTGCGTGTGCGTGGTCGCGATCGACAGCGTGCCGCTGTCCTGGGCGCTGAACTGCTCCCCGATGCGCTTGAGGTTGCCCACTTCGCGCATGATCAGTTCGATGCTCTTGAGCACGTGCTGGCCGGGCTCGGTCACCCGTTTCAGCCGCTTGCCGTGGCGGGCGAAGATCTCGACGCCGAGCTCCTCTTCGAGCTCGATGATCGCCTTGGACACGCCGGGCTGCGACGTGTGCAGGGACTTGGCTGCCTCGGTCAGGTTCAGGTTCCGCCGCACCGCCTCCTGGACGAAGCGAAACTGATGCAGATTCATACCGAATTTCTTCTAAGAAAGAAATTCATTATGCCAAGGTCTCTTATTCCAAAGCAATCTTTGCGATCAGCTCGATGACACGGCGGTCTTCGCCCACCGACTTCTGCAGTGAGAACACGACATGGGGGTGCTCCGCCTTGAGCTGGCAGAGGAGCTTGGGCAGGTCTTCGCGCGCGTGCCGGCCCGTGCCGAGGAACATGGGGACGATGCGGATGTCCGTGGCCCCTGCGCCGACGAGCTCCTGCGTTGCTTCGGGCAGGGTGGGCGAGTCCAGTTCCAGGTAGGCACAGCGCACCGGAGTGCCGGGTTCCATGGCGCGCAGGCGGGCGGCCACGGTTTCCATGGGCAGCCGCCACAACGGGTCGCGCGATCCGTGGCCGAAGAGGATGACCGCCCTGGCCATCTACCGCCTCAGCACGAGCCAGCCGAACGCACCCAGCGAGAACAGCGTGTAGAGGAAGCCGGGCGCTCCCGCCGCCACCCACGGCCGCCAATTCTGCAGGTTGCCGATGTAGCCGAACACGTTGTTCAGCAGGAAGAAGCTGATGCCGATCAGCACGCCGCCGAACACGTACGTGGTGATGCCACCCTGGCGGAAGTGCAGGTACGCGAACGGCAGCGCGAGCACCACCATCACCATGCAGGACAAGGGGTAGAAGACCTTGCGCCAGAACTCGATTTCGTACCGCTGCGACGTCTGTGAATTCGCCTCCAGGTGGCGCACGTACTGGAACAGCGCGATGGTGCTCATGCGATCCGGTTTCAGCAGCGCCACGGACACCATCTCCTGCGTGATCTCGGTGGCCCACCGCATCGTCGGCAGCTTCTCGCGAACCACGCGCGACGACTGGCCCTCCGCGCTGCTGAACTCGGTGCGGTCGGCTTCCTCCAGCACCCAGGCGCCATCGTCGAAACGGGCGCGGGGCGCCTGCGTCAGGGAGACCAGGAAGCCGCGCGAGTCCGCCTCGAAGATCCGGACGTTGCGCATCTGCCCTTCGGAA
>JAJNBO010000130.1 GCA_021156245.1 Ramlibacter sp.
TGAGATGGGAGGGCACCTGCTGCAGCCAGGCGAACCCGATGACGCCCGCCACTGCGAACGGCAGGTTCGACAGGACATCCAGTGCACAGGGCATGCCCAACAGCGTTCGCTGGTCGGCGAAATCGTGCGCGTGCAGCGGGTTGGGGACCGCAGGCGCCGCGAGCGCGGCCAGCAGCAAGGCGGCGCAGGCGGTGAGCAGCCAGAGTTCGGTTCGGGAAAGATTCCAGCGCATCGGTTTCTCCAGGTTGTGCGACAGGGGCAGTGTTCGCGCAGGACGCTGGCAAGTCTCGAAATTACAGCTACATTGTCACCCTGCTGCCCGCCGGGTATCGTTATCCTGTACTCCATGAGCACCACCGCCGACCTGGTCACCGCCCTGAAGAAGGAACTGAAGGCCGCCCAGATGACGTATGCCGACCTGGCCGAAGGGCTGGGCATGGCGGAGTCCAGCGTGAAGCGCATGCTGGCGAAGGGCGACATGGCGCTCTCGAAGATCGACGCGATCTGCCGCGTGCTGAAGATCGATTTCGCGGAACTCGCGCGCCGGGTGGCGGACGCGCAGCCGCTGCTCAAGGAGCTCACGCAGGAGCAGGAAAAGGCGGTGGTCGCCGACAAGAAGCTGCTGCTGTGCGCGATCTGCGTCCTGAGCCAGTGGACCGCGGAGCAGATCGGCAAGGCCTACCGCCTGAGCGAAGCCGAGTGCGTCAAGTACTTCGCGCAGCTCGATCGCATCGGCATCATCGAACTGCGGCCGCTCAACCGCTACCGGCTGAAGCTCGCCAAGACCTTCCGCTGGCGGCCGCACGGACCCGTGATGCACTATTTCCGCGACCACGCGGTGCTGGATTACTTCAACGGCGGATTCGATGGCGCCGCCGAAAGCCTGCTGCTGGTGCACGGCTCCGTCAGTCGCGCGATCGCGCCGTCGTTCGTCGACCGCTTGCAGCGCGTGGCGCAGGACTTCGCGCAGCAGCACCAGGCCGACCAGAAACTGCCGGAGTCGGCGCGCGAGGGCTACACGCTGGTGCTGGCGATGCGCAGCTGGGAGTTCACAGCCTTCGCGCAGCTGCGCCGCTAGCGGAAGACGGTCAGCACCCCGGTATAGCCATACAGGTGGCTGCGGGCGATCTCGCCGCCGGCGAAGAAGCCCACCAGCGGCACGTCGCCCAGCGCTCGCCGCACGATCTGCATCTCCGCGCTCGGTCCGCCGAAATGCGGGCCGCCGCGGCCGGCGCAGCTGATGTACACCGCCCCCGCGATGGGTGCGGTCGGCGGCGGGCCGGAGACGGGGTCGGGGAAAGCGAGCGAGGTGGCCACCTCGAACGGCAACTCTTCCGGCTCGAGTTCTTCGCGGATCTCGGAACAGATGCGAACGAGGTCGGACCGCGCGGTCGCCACGTCGCGGCGGCAGAAGGCGAGCTGCATGCCTTCGTCCACCTTGTCCGCGATGGCGACGCCGCGCCTGCGCGGGTCCAGCCCGATGATGTGGCGCACCACGACGTCGGTGCCGAAGCGCCCCGTGCGGCTGACCACGTCCTCCGTCGCCTGCGTCAGGCCGACCAGCGTGGCGCGCAGCGCGGCCATCGCGGCCTGGGGTTGCTCCAGCGTGATGCGCAGGTCGTCCAGCAGCACGTCGAGCGCCGGTTCGCCATCCAGCTCCACCACCAGGTTGCCGTCGGCGCTGGTGATGCGGCGGGCGCTGCTGACGGGCTGGCAGCCCTGCGTCACGCGCGACACGAGCTGCACGCTTTCGGCGAAGGCCACGCCCGACAGGCCGCCGCGGAACACGCCACCCGCATTGCCATGCCCCTGCAGGTTGCCGTTGCCGCCCACGGCGAACTGCACGACGTCGCTGCGGCTGGAAGCGAGGCCGCCGAACAGGTAGCCGGTGGCCGTGCGGTCGGCCATCTCGGCGATGAGTTCGGCGACATCGGGCGTGCCCGCGTCGGCGTGCACCAGGGCCGTGTGCGGCGTGAAGGCGGAGGTGAGCGGGGCCACCCCGGAGAACACGCGGTACTGGTGGGGCGGCACGGCGCACAGCATCACGGCGAGCGCCGGCTCGTCGAAGTATTCGACGTTCGATGAAGCGATCCCGATGCCGACGGTGCCCGACCAGTCGGTCACCAGTGGCAGTTCGGCGCCGAGGTGATCCAGGATGTCCTGCGCCGCGCCGGCGAAGTGGTCGGTGATGTACAGCAAGCCGAGCGTCGGGTGATGGGCATGGCCGGGCTGCGCCAGTTGCGCGCGCAGCTGGGCCAGCACCAGCCCGGCGGCCATCTGCCATTGCGGATGCGTGGCGTGGCCATAGGGAAAGAGGGACATCCGGAAACCTGCGAGCTAGGAGCGGGTACGTGCCTTGCGCGGCGCGCTCTTCTTCGCCGCCTTCTTCCTGACGGCCTTCACCGTCTCCTTGGCGGCGCCGGAGGCCATGTTGCGTGCGGTATCGACGGCCGTCTTCTGCGCGACGTCCTTCATGGCGTTGGCCGCGATCTCCTGGAACTGGTTGGTGAGCGCGCCCCACCATTGCATCGGGTCGACCGCGCCGGCCGCGCCGTCGCCGGACTTGCCAGCAGGCCTGGCGGACTTGCCGGCTGCCTTGCGCACGGCCGCACCGGCTGCTTCTCCCACCGCGCCTGCGGCAGCACCTGCCTTCTGCGCGGCGCCGGCCACCGTCTCGGCGGTCTTCAGCTTGAGCGCGTTGGCCACGTCGCCCATGTTGAAGTTCATGCCCTGCAGCGTGGACAGCGTCATTTTCTGGACTTCCAGCGCCTGGATGGTCGCGCCCAGCGCCTTGCTGTTCTGGTCGAGCCAGAAGTGCACGGCCTTCAATTCGGAGATGCGCTTCTCCAGTTCCTCGACGTTGAGCGTCGGCGCCACCCAGTTGGACAGGTTCGGCATCTGCGGAATGCCCTGCGACGCGCCCTTGGCGATGTTCTGCAGGAAGTCGAAGCCGGGGACGAACCGGCCGAAGCCGAAGGCATTGGTGTCGCTCCGCGCGGCTCAATGGCCGTGGCTGGCCGGCGCGGCGAATGACACCGGCACGGTGACGTCCTGCGTCTTCTCCGCACCCTTGGCGTCGCGCAGGCGCAGCGTCATGCGGATGCTGGCCCCCGCGCGGAAAGGCGTCTTCAGGTCCATCAGCATGAAGTGGTACCCGTTGGGCGCGAAGTGAAGGGGAGCGCCGGGCCGCAGCGCGAGCGTCTCGACCGCCCGCATCTTCATCACGTCGCCTTCCATCTTCATCTGGTGGATCTCGACGATGCCCGCCGCCGGCGTGGCCGCACCCACAAGCGTGAGGGGCTCCGCGGCAGTGAGCGTCATGTAGGCGCCGGTGGAGTCCTGGCCCTGCACGGTGGACCGCGCCCACGCGCGCTCCACCTTGACCGATGGCGCTTGTGCGACGGCAACGAAGGAGGCGGATACCAGCAGGGCGGCCAATACGGATTTCATGACCTTATTATCGGCGCTTGCCCTCGCTGCCCGAATTTCCCGTGCGCCTGTCGGACGCTTCCTACGCCGGCCGGAGGTCGGGACGTCTGGCAGGGGGGCTCGCGCTTTGGTACGGTCAGGCCGCATGACGCTCGTGGAGATCCTCTATCCGTCCTGCGCTCTCTTCCTGGATTTCGACGGGACGATGGTGGACATCGCGCCGCAGCCCCATGCGGTGGAAGTGCCGGGTGCGCTGATCGGCGTGCTCGGCGACGTGACGCAGTACCTGCAGGGGGCGGTCGCGGTGATCTCCGGACGGCCCATCGCGCAGCTCGATGCCTTCCTGCAGCCGCTGCAACTGCCGGCGGCGGGCATCCACGGCGCCGAACGCCGGGGCGCGGACGGCCGGCTGCACGTCATCGACACCCATCCGCTCGACCATGTGGAGCTGGCCGCGCGCCGCCTCGCCGAGCAACACCCCGGCCTGCTGGTGGAGGACAAGCGCAGTTCGCTGGCGCTGCACTACCGGCAACGGCCCGACCTCGAAGCGCTGTGCCTCGCCACGATGCAGCGGGCCGTGGAAGAATCCCCCGGCCTGACGCTGCTGCGCGGCAAGATGGTTGCGGAGGCCAAGCCGGGCGGCGCCAGCAAGGGCCGCGCGATCGAGGATTTCCTGCGCGAACCCCCTTTTGCGGGACGCACCCCGGTCTTCATCGGTGACGACATCACCGACGAGGTCGGCTTTTCCACCGTGCAGCGCCTGGGCGGCATGGGCCTGAAGGTCGGCGAGGGCCCGAGCGTGGCGTGGCGCCGCATCGCCGACCCGGCCAGCCTGAGACGCGAACTGGAGGCGGTGGTGGCCGCCCGACTGACGAGAACTGAATGAACACGACGACGAACACACCGAACTCGCTGCAACTCGGCATGATCGGCAACTGCGCATACAGCGCGCTGATCGACCGGGAAGGCCGCCTCATGTGGTGCTGCCTGCCCCGCTTCGACGGCGATCCGGTCTTCAATGCCCTGCTCGACCCCAGCGAGAACGGAAGCATCTGGGCATTCGAGCTGGAAGACTTCGACCGCAGCGAGCAGGAGTACGAGCCCAATACGGCGGTGTTGCGCACGCGCCTGTACGACAAGCGCGGCCAGGGCATCGAGCTCACCGACTTCGCGCCGCGCTTCTGGAACCGCGGGCGGACCTTCCGGCCGCTCACGCTGGTGCGCCGCGTGAAGGTGCTGCAGGGTTCGCCGCGCATGAAGGTCAAGCTGCGGCCGCGCTTCGACTGGGGCCGCATCAAGCCGATGATCACGCAGGGCAGCACGCACATCCGCTACGTCGGACCGGCGACCACCCTGCGCGTCAACTGCGACGCCCCGATCTCGTACGTCCTGTCCGAGACCTTCTTTGTCGTCGACCGCCCCATGAACTTCATCATGGGCCCCGACGAGACGCTGATGAGCGGCATCGAGGACACCGCCCGCTCCTTCGAGCAGGAAACGGTGGCGTACTGGCGCCAGTGGACGCGGGCGCTCGCGCTGCCGCTGGAGTGGCAGGAGGCCGTCATCCGAGCCGCGATCACGCTGAAGCTCTCGCTGTTCGAGGACACCGGCGCGATCGTCGCGGCCATGACGACCAGCATCCCGGAGGCGCCCGGCAGCGGCCGCAACTGGGACTACCGCTACTGCTGGCTGCGCGATGCGTTCTTCGTGGTGCGCGCCCTGAACTCGATCTCCGAAGTCGCCACGATGGAGGAGTACCTGCGCTGGCTGATGAACGTGGTGATCCGTTCCGGCGGCGGCCACATCCAGCCGCTGTACGGCATCGGGCAGGAGGAGAAGTTGCCCGAGTTCATCCTCGACCACCTGCCCGGCTACCGCGGCATGGGCCCGGTGCGCGTGGGCAACCAGGCCCAGGAGCACTTCCAGCACGACGTGTACGGCAACATCCTGCTCGGCGCGGCGCAGGCCTTCCACGACCATCGGCTGTTCCGGCGTGCGACCCGCGCGGAGTTCGCGCACCTCGAGGCGGTGGGCGAGCAGGCCTTCCGCGTCTACGACCAGCCGGACGCCGGCATGTGGGAGCTGCGCACGCGCGCGCGCATCCACACCTCGTCGGCGCTCATGAGCTGGGCGGCCTGCGACCGCCTCGCCAAGGTCGCGGCGGCGCTCGGCCTGCCGGAGCGCATCCGCTACTGGCGCGAGCGCGCCGACACCATCCGCGCGCGCATCCTCAAGGAATCCTGGAGCGAGGAGCGCCAGGCCTTCGCCGAAAGCTTCGGTGGCCGCGACCTCGACGCGAGCGCGCTGCTGATGGCCGAAGTCAACATGATCGACCCAAACGATTCGCGCTTCGTCGCGACCGTCGACGCGCTCGAGAAGTCGCTCTGCGACGGCCCCTACATGCGACGCTACGAAGCCGCGGACGACTTCGGCAAGCCGGAGACTGCGTTCAACATCTGCACCTTCTGGCGCATCGACGCGCTGGCCCGCATCGGCCGCAAGGCGCAGGCGCGCGAGATCTTCGAGGTGATGCTCAAGAGCCGCAACTTCCCGCAGACGTACTCCATGGTGGGCACGATCAACGCCGCGGTGCGCCTGTCCGCGCCGTGGGACACCGTCATCTAGGCAAGGAGCGCTGTTGGGCCGCCTCGTCGTCGTTTCCAACCGCATCGCGGACCCGCGCAAGACCGCCGCGGGCGGCCTGGCCGTCGCGCTCGCGGACGTCCTGAACGCGACCGGGGGGCTGTGGTTCGGCTGGAGCGGCAAGATCGTCGACGCCACCGACGACGACGAGGTGCACGTGCAGCAGGCCGGCCCCGTGAAGCTGCTCACGGTGGATCTCTCGCAGGTGGACCACGATGCGTTCTACCTCGGCTATTCGAACGGGGTGCTGTGGCCGGTGTTCCATTACCGGCTGGACCTGGCGGACTTCGACAACGGCTACATCGGCGGCTACCGGCGCGTGAACCAGCTGTTCGCCCGCAGGTTGCTGCCCTTCCTGAAGCCGGACGACGTGATCTGGGTCCACGACTACCACCTGATCCCGCTGGCGGCGGAACTGCGCGCGCTCGGTTGCCGTCAACGCATCGGCTTCTTCCTCCACGTTCCCCTGCCGCCGCCGCTGATCCTGGCGGCCATTCCCGGACACGACTGGCTGGTGCGCGCGCTGTTCGCATACGACCTGGTCGGCTTCCAGAGCAGGGCGGATCTCGACCACTTCGCGCGCTATGTGGAAACGGAGGCGCATGCGCAACCGGTGGAAGAGGGCCGTTGGCGCGCGTTCGGCCGCACGGTCCACGCGGGCGCCTTCCCGATCGGCATCGACGTCGAGGAGTTCACCGCGCTCACCAACGCCCCCGAGGCGAGGGACATGTACGAGCGGATGCAGAACGAGTACTCGCGCCGCAAGCTGCTGGTGGGCGTGGACCGCCTCGACTATTCCAAGGGGCTGCCGCAGCGCATGCGCGCCTTCCGCGAGCTGCTGGCCAAGCACCCCGAGACGCGCAAGAGCGCGACCCTGATCCAGATCGCCTCGCCCAGCCGCGAGAACGTCAGCGCATACACGGACATCCTGCACGAACTGGAAGCGCTCTGCGGCTCGATCAACGGAAACTTCGGCGAGCTCGACTGGATGCCGGTGCGCTACATGCACCGCACTGTGGCCCGCGCGCGCTTGCCCGGGCTGTACCGCGCCGCGCGAGTGGCGCTGGTCACGCCCCTGCGCGATGGCATGAACCTCGTCGCCAAGGAGTTCCTGGCCGCGCAGGACCCCGCGGATCCTGGCGTGCTGGTCCTTTCGCGCTTCGCCGGCGCGGCGGAACAGCTGAAGGAAGCGCTGCTGGTGAATCCCTACGACACGGAAGGCACCGCGGCCGCGATCCTGCTGGCGCTGCAGATGCCGATCGAGGAAAGGCGCAACCGGCACGGCGCCATGATGGAGTCGATGCGCCGACACGACGTGCATTGGTGGTGCGACAGCTTCCTGGCCGCGCTGAGCGATGCACGCGCCGAGGAAAAGGGCCCCTCCTGGCTGCGGCTGTAACGCACGGAAACGAATCCTCCTGAATCCACCTGCGCGCTGCGGGCGTATTCATCCAGCGAGCCAGCCATCCCGCGGGCTCCGTCCCACGAATCCAGGAGATTCCGAAATGCAACGTCACCTCATCGCGGCCTGCGCCGCCTCCCTGCTTGCTGCCGTTGCGGGCAGCGCCATCGCCGACGGCTACGGCCGCGGCCAACCCACCGGCACCAGCCCGGCCGCCAGCGGCATGACCGGGATGACCAACGTCATGGGCAACGCCGGCACCAAGATGGTTGGCGGCGCCGCGATGTACCCCACCAAGGACATCGTCGACAACGCCGTCAATTCGAAGGACCACACCACGCTCGTCGCCGCCGTGAAGGCCGCGGGCCTGGTCGAGACGCTCAAGAGCGCCGGCCCGTTCACGGTCTTCGCGCCGACCAACAACGCGTTCTCCATGCTGCCCACGGGCACGGTGGACACCCTGCTGAAGCCCGAGAACAAGAGCACGCTGACGACGGTCCTGACCTACCACGTGGTGCCGGGCCGCATCGATGCGGCGGCCCTGTCGCAGCAGATCAAGGCTGGCGGCGGCAAGGCGATGCTGAAGACGGCGAGCGGCGGCACGCTGACCGCCAGCATGCGCGGCAACGACGTGCTGATCGTGGATGCCAAGGGCAACGGCGCGGTCGTCACCACGGCCGACGTGTACCAGTCCAACGGCGTGATCCACGTCGTCGACAAGGTGTTGCTGCCGGGTTGATCAGAAGACCGCGGCGAGCAGGCCGGTGATGCCGATCGCCAGCGCGGCGATCGCATCGCCGGCGATCAGCCCACCGCCGAACAGCGAGCTGCCGCTCATGTCCGGCGGCACCTCGCTGTCCTGCCTGGTTCGCGCCTCGATCACGCCGGCCGCCACGCCGCCGGCGCCCAGCCAGAGCGACGTCGGCAGGTTGAAGAAGCCGCCGAACGACAGCGCGTACGGGGACGGCAGCAGGATGGCGTCCACCACGAAGCTGCGCGGACGCAGCCGCTTGCGCGCCAGCTCGATGGCAAAGCCGATCACCACGCCGGCGAGGATCGCGACGCGCTGGTAGGGTTTGTCGTCCGTCAGGCTGCGCAGAACGCCCACGAACTTGTACGTCATGGCGGAGCCCCACTCCGCCGGCTGCTCGCCCGCCTTCATCACCGTCTGGTCCTGCACCAGCACGGGGTATGCGGACATGAAGAGGCGCGCGAACACCACCGCGAGCACCGCGCCCACGAGGATCCCCAGCACCTGGTAGCGGAACTGCAGCACGCGGGGCGTGCCGAGCCGCCAGCCGGTGGAGCGGTCCTGCTGCATGTCGCAGGCGACGCTGGTGGACACCAGCAGGATCGCGCCCGCCATCAAGCCGACGCCCGGGTCCGCCAGGCCCATCAGGGCCATGACGACCACGGAGACGACGAAGGCCGACGAGATCGGGTTGGAGTCGCTGATGCCGACCGAGATACCGTTGACCAGCGCGAAGACGAAGACCAGTGCGATGGCCACGAGCAGGAAGGTGACGGGTTGCGCGAGCAGGAAGTGGCCGGTCGCCACCGTCGCCACGGCCCAGAGGATCACCCAGGCGACCAGGCGGCCGCGGTGCACGCGGCGCCAGTCGTCCACGGGCGGGTCGTCGGGCGCCGCGATCGCACGGGCCCGGGGCAAGGCGCGCCAGAAGATCAAGGCCAGGTCGACGATGGCAGCGCCCATGATCATGCCCAGCGCAATCAGGAAGGTGATCTTGCGGAACGGGTCTCCGGGTTCGAGCCACCCCATCGCCACGAAGGCGGGCGTGAGCGCCCATCCCAGCAAACCCCCGACGACCGCCGCCACGCCGATGCGCGCGCCGACCACCATGCCGGCCCCGAAGGTGGACGCGGAGAACCCGATCGCGCCCAGCCAGCCGATGCGCTCGCCCGACAGTCCGGTGAGCAGGCCGACCGCCGCGCCGCCTCCGAGCTTGCCGATCGACCGCCGCAGCAGGGACGGGTCCGTCAGCGCGCGCAGGATGTTCGCCACCGCCAGCCCCGACGGAAACGTGAGCTGCAACTTGTCGACCAGCACGGGCGTGTACAGCATGCCCACGCCGACGCCGAACATGCCGATGCAAACGAAGTAGGCGATGAGGTGCCATGCGGGCGGCTGGGGCAGCCCCATCCACACCATCGCCTGCACCAGCACGCCCATGGCGCTCATGCTGGCCACCGACGCGGCCGCGGTCTGGATGTAGTTGGCGCCGTGCTTCCCCGCGCTGCCGTAGCCTGCGGTGACGGCGGATCCGAGCAGACCCGCCAGCACCTGGCCGCCGACGAAGAAGCCCAGCGAGAAAGTCATGTACGCCGCCGTCACGCCCGCCAGGGGTCCGAGCAGCAGCATGCCGGTGGCAGCCAGCAGCAGGTGATAGGGCCACCCGCCCTGGCGTGGCAGCCATTTCCAGCGAGGAGGCGCGTCCATCGGGTCCAGTATGCGCGACGACCTGCTTAAACTGGCGCCCATGCAGTGGCTTCGTTTCCTCCCCGCCGTGCTGCTGGTCGCCGGTGCCAGCGCCGCCGCCCAGCAGCTGTGCGAGGTCAACGGCGAATCCGTGGACACGAGCAACGGCAACAGCACCCGCGGCAAGACGGGCCTGATGCGATGTCGCGATGCCCGCGGCCTGCCGCAACGCGAGCAGGAGATCCGCGACGGCGCCTTCGTCGGTGTCGAGCGCTTCTTCCATCCCAACGGCAAGGTGCGCGAGGAGCATGCGCGCAACGAGCGCGGCAACAAGCACGGGGTCGCGAAGGAATACGCCGCCGACGGCAGCGTGTTGCTGGAGGCCACCTACCAAGACGGCCGCCAGGTGGGCCTGGCGCGAAGCTTCCACCCAGGTGGCGCGCTGAAGCGCGCCACCTATCGTGAGCCGGCCGGCAGCGAACAGGCGTACGTGGAGTTCACCTCCCGCGGGCAGCTCGCGCGTCTGCGATGCGGCCCGCGCCCCCTGCTCGCACCGGCGGCCGACGACGCGCGCCTTTGCGGCTTCGCGGGGCCCGCGGACGTCGAGCTCTTCGACGCGTCCGGCCAGGTGCGGACTCGCCTGCGCTACCTGGAGGGCAAGCCGGTACGCTCCGAGCACCTGCATGCCAATGGCCAGCCAGCGGTCACCGAGGAACTCGATGGGCCCCGCCGCGTCGAGCAACGGTTCACCGCCGATGGCAAGCTGCAGCGCGAACAGGTCTGGGCCGATGGCCAACTGGCCTCGGAACGCAGTTACTACCTGAACGGCCAGCCTCGCAGCAGCAGCGAGTGGCAGCGCTCGGCCGACCGTGCACTGCGCGTGAACCGCGAGTTCCACGACAACGGGCAACTCGCTTCAGAAGGGACGTGGCTGCTGGTGCGCGGGCGCAGCCAGGCGATCGGCACGCACGCGCAATTCGCGCCCGAAGGTCACAAGGTCCGCGAAACCGAGTACGACGACCAGGGCCTCGCCAAGCGCCACCGCGCCTGGGGCCGGGACGGCGAGCTGGTGCAGGACGACGAAGTGTTCCCGGACGGCTCGCGCAAGGCGTTCAGCCGCTAGGCTGCTGGATCCGCCTTTGCGGAGATGGTCCCCGCCTTTGCGGAGATGGATCCCCGCCTACGCGGGGATGACCGGTCCTGCGGGACCGGTCACCTTCTGCTCGATCGCGCCGAAGACGCTCTGGCCGTCCTTGCCCTTCATCTCGATCCGGATCGTGTCGCCGAAGCGCATGAACTCGGTGACCGGCTTGCCGTCCTGGATGGTCTCGATCGCGCGCTTCTCGGCGATGCAGCTGTAGCCCTTGGGCCACTCGGTCCTGCCGTCCGCGCCGGTCACGCCCTTGTTGCTCACCGTGCCCGAACCGACGACGCTGCCGGCGCGCACGTTGCGCGTCTTGCAGATGTGCGCGATCAACTGGCCGAAGTGGAAGGTCATGTCGGGGCCTGCTTCGCACATGCCCACGCGGCGGCCGTTCCAGCTGCTTTGCAGCACCAGGCTCACGCGGCCACCGGACCACGCGTCGCCCAGTTCGTCCGGGGTTACGGCCACGGGACTGAACGCCGTCGCCGGCTTGCTCTGGAAGAAGCCGAAACCCTTGGCCAGCTCGTTGGGGATCAGGTTTCGCAGGCTCCAGTCGTTGGCGATCATCACCAGGCGCACGCCATCGAGCGCCTGGTCCGGCGTGGCGCCCATGGGCACGTCGCCCGTGACCACCGCGACCTCCGCCTCGAAGTCGATGCCCCACTCCTCGCTGAGGAAGCGGGCGTCCTCCTGCGGGCCGAGGAAGTCGTCGCTGCCGCCCTGGTACATGAGCGGGTCTTCGTAGAAGCTCTTGGGCACCTCGGAGTTGCGTGCGGCCCGCACCAGTTCCACGTGGTTGATGTAGGCCGAACCGTCGGCCCACTGGTAGGCGCGCGGCAGCGGCGCCATGCACTGCGCCGGATCGAACGGGAAGGCATGGCGCGCCTTGCCGCTGTTCAAGGTGTCGTAGAGGTCCTGCAATTGCGGGGCAAGGAAGTTCCAGTCGTCCAGGACCTGCTGCAACTTCCCCGCGATGCCGGTCGCATAATGGGCCGACTGCAGGTCGCGCGAAACCACCACCAGCTGCCCGTCGCGCGAGCCATCCCTGTACGTCGCAAGCTTCATCGATTGCTCCCGCCAAGCCTATGCGCTAGAGTCCGCCGGACATTACGCATTGTGAAATGAATTTACCTAAACGTAATTCTATCGGATGGTCGAAGTGAGCACGAAGGAGCGCGCGGGCATCCAATCCGTCGAGGTGGGCTTCGGCCTGCTGCAGGTGCTCGGCGAAGCCGAAGGTCCGCTGATGCTGCGCGACCTGGCACGGGCCGCCGACATGAGCGCCGCCAAGGCGCATCGCTACCTGGTGAGCTTCCAGCGCCTGCAACTGGTCGTGCAGGATCCGGCCAGCACGCGCTACGACCTGGGGCCCGCCGCGCTGAAGCTCGGATTGGCGTCGTTGTCGCGGCTCGACGCGGTGAAGCTCGCGCGGCAACGCGTCGCGATCCTCATGGAGGAGATCGGCCATACGCTGGCGCTGGCCGTCTGGGGCAACCAGGGGCCCACCATCGTCCACTGGGAAGAGTCGCCCTCCGCGGTCACGGTGAACCTGCGCCTCGGCGACGTGATGCCGCTGCTGTCGTCGGCCACTGGCCAGTGCTTCGCAGCCTACGCGCCCAAGGACGCGATCGCGCCCATGCTGAAGGACGAGATGGCGCGGGCGCAGAAGCAGGGCCGCACCGACCTGCCCACGTCCATGGCGGAAGTGCGCGCGCTGCTGGACACGGTGCGCCAGAAAGGCGCCTCGCGCGTGGTCGACACGCTGCTGCCCGGCATCGTCGCCTTCTGCTTTCCGGTGTTCGACGCCGACGGCCACATGGCGCTGGGCATGGTGGCGCTCGG
>JAJNBO010000131.1 GCA_021156245.1 Ramlibacter sp.
CCGAGCGAATCCAACCATCCGAGGACTTCATGAGACTGATCCTGTTGGGCGCCCCCGGCGCCGGCAAAGGCACGCAGGCGGCATTCCTGTGCCAGAAATTCGGCATCCCGCAGATCTCCACCGGCGACATGCTGCGCGCCGCCGTGAAGGCCGGCACGCCGCTGGGGATCGCGGCGAAGAAAGTGATGGACTCCGGTGCCCTGGTCAGCGACGACATCATCATCGGGCTGGTGAAGGAGCGCCTCGCGCAGCCGGACTGCGCCAGGGGCTTCCTGTTCGACGGCTTCCCCCGCACCATCCCGCAGGCCGAAGCCATGAAGCAGGCCGGCGTGAAGCTCGATTGCGTGCTCGAGATCGACGTGCCGTTCGACGCCATCGTCGAGCGCATGAGCGGGCGCCGCTCGCACCCCGCCTCCGGCCGCACGTACCACGTGAAGTTCAACCCGCCCAAGTCTCCGGGGGTCGACGACGTCACCGGCGAGCCGCTGATCCAGCGCGACGACGACAAGGAAGAAACCGTCCAGAAGCGCCTGGAGGTGTACGCCGCCCAGACGCGCCCGCTCGTGGAGTACTACGCCAGCTGGGCGAAGGCCGATCCGCAGAACGCGCCGGTGGTGCGCCGCATCGACGGCATCGGCACGGTCGAAGAGATCACCGCGCGCGCGCTCGCAGCCTTGGCGCGCTGATCAGGCCGGGCTGGAGCGCAGCCCGTAGACCTGCCCGTTGACGTACAGGAATTCCGCCCGGACCACGGCTTCCGCTTTCGGGTCCTGCAGCGTATAGCCTAGGATGCCGACCGTAGCACCCACGGCAACCGGCTCCACCTTCCATGCCTGCAGCCGGGTGAGCGGGGCGAGTTCCACCTCCCACCTGCGCTCCTTGCGCGCCGGCGCGATCGCCTTGGCGAGCAAGGCCTTGCCGTCGACGCTGGCGGACTGCGCGGGCACGGCGCGCTTCGCCAGGTCCCCCGGCAGCTTGTAATCGGGCTCCAGTTCCACGATCAGTTCGGCGTGGGGGTTCTGCCAGGTGACCTTGACGACCTTGCCTTCGATGAAGACGGGCTGGTCGACGTTGAAGCTGCTCCACCCGTGGTGGGCGCGTGCGGCGAACGGCAGGGCCAGGGCGGCCATCAGGCAGGTGCGGCGTTTCATCGGGGTTCTCCTTGGGGCTCATTTGTACGCGATCCAGCGTCCGCATGCGACCACCCCCAGCCAGATCAGGGTCGACAGCACCATCAGTGCGCGCGCGGCGCCGTCGGGGCGAGCCAACGAGCCGCGCGCATGAAACCAGGCCGCGTTGCACCCGGCCGCGAAGATGAGCAGCATCTTCAGGGTGAAGGCGCGATTGGACAGCAGGTCGCCGGCCTGGGAGGCAAACATCAGCAGGCCCGAACCGGCAGCCAGCGAAAAGCCGGTGACCGCGGTCCCCAGGGACAGCCGGGCCAGCGCCTGCAGCGGCAGGTCCGCGCCGCGGCCGAACACCCGCAGCTCCAGCAGGACGAGATTGCCCAGCAGCAGAGCGATGCCGCAGATGTGGACGATCTCCAGGACCGGGTAGGCCCAGGGATGGGTTTGCAGTCCCGCGAACATCAGGGCATCAGCTCGAGCATGAGCGCGATGCGCGCCTTCACCGGCGACAGGCCCACCGCGGCGGGAATGCGGTCCGATGGCAAGGGCAGCACCCGGCCCTGCGCGCAGCGCGAGGCGCGTCGCACCGCGACGCCTTGCTGCTGCGCCTCCAGCAGCCCCTCTTCCAGCACCTGATTCAGGCTCCCGTTGCCGGTGCCCGCCACCACCAGTCCTGCCACCCCATCTTTCACCAGCGCGTCGACCACGGCGCGACCGGCGCCCGCATGGTTCATCACGATCTCCACGCGGGGCCAGGCCACGGGCAGCGGCAGGATGGGTGCGGCCTGGGCGACCTCCGGCGCGGCCCACGGGCGCAGCACGCGCAGGCGCCCCTCCTCCACGTACGCCAGCGGACCGGCGTCGCCCGAGGAGTACGCGTCCAGCCGGTACGTGTGCACCTTCTGCACGTCGACTGCGCCGTGCACCGTGCCCGCGAAAGCCACGCACACGCCGCGTGCTTGCGGGTCGGCGGCGACGGCGACGGCGTCGGCAAGGTTCTGCGGTCCATCGGGCGCCGCCGACGTGGCCGGCCGCATGGCGCCCGTCAGCACCACCGGCTTCGACGGCCGCAGCACGCAGTGCAGGAAGAAGGCGGTCTCCTCCATGGTGTCGGTGCCGTGCGTGACGACGACACCCGCCACCTCGTCCCGCGCGAGCCAGTGCGCGCAGCGGCCCGCCAGCGTCGCCCAGATCGCGAAGTCCATGTCCTTGCTGTCGACCTGCGCGACCTGTTCGGCGTGCAGGCGCATGTTGGCGGGAACGGCGACACCCTGCAGCAGGGTGTCGACGCCCACCTCCGCGGCCCGGTAGCCGAGGTTGTCGCCGGCCGTTGCGGCGCGGCCGGCGATCGTCCCGCCGGTGCCCAGTACCACGATTTCTTCACGACGCACTTGCATTCCCGCCCAAACTGTTCAAAAATACAGATACTGGATATCAACACAGTAAGCCCCTGCAAGGAGCCCCCGCCATGATGGACACGCCGAAGCTCACCGCGCGCCAGCAACAGATTCTGGACCTGATCCAGAGTGCCATCGCACGGACGGGCGCGCCGCCCACCCGCGCGGAGATCGCCGCGGAGCTGGGGTTCAAGTCCGCCAACGCGGCGGAGGAGCACCTGCAGGCGCTGGCGCGCAAGGGCGCCATCGAGCTCGTGAGCGGCACGTCGCGCGGCATCCGCCTGAAGAGCGAGACGCTGCGCTCCATCAACGAATCGCGCAACAAGCAGTTCTCCCTCACGCTGCAAGGCATGGCGCAACTGGCCCTGCCGCTGGTGGGCCGCGTTGCGGCCGGCTCGCCCATCCTGGCGCAGGAACACGTCGACCAGACGTACTACGTGGAAAGCGGCCTTTTCCAGCGCCGGCCCGACTACCTGCTCAAGGTGCGCGGCATGTCGATGCGCGACGCCGGCATCATGGACGGCGACCTCCTCGCTGTGCAGTCCACCCGCGACGCCAAGAACGGCCAGATCATCGTGGCGCGCCTCGGCGACGACGTCACGGTCAAGCGCTTCCGCCGCAACAAGCACCTCATCGAGCTGCACGCGGAAAACCCCGACTACCCCACCATCGTGGTGGAGCCCGGCGAACCCTTCGAAGTCGAAGGCGTGGCCGTCGGTCTCATCCGCAACACGATGCTCATGTAACCCCCGCGGCGTCCGCAGGTGGCAGGCGTATGGCGGGGCACCGCCATCACCCTGCGGCCGCCGCATTCCCAGCAATCCTGCCTGTGCCCACCCCGAAATCCAGGAGCTGTCACATGGCAACCGCATTCCTTCCCCTCGCCAACCTTTTCGCCTCGCTGGACGCGTTCGTCCAGTGGCTGTCTGGCGGCGCCGCGCCGGCGCCGGCGCAACCGCAACGCGAGCCGGTGCGGCCGCAGCATCCCGCCCGGGTGACCCGCCGCCCGATGTCCGTGCCGCGGGCGCCCAAGCCGCTGCGCGTGGTGCGCGTGATGGAGCCCAGCGCGGCGCGCAGCACGGCGGGCCGCATGGTCATCTCCGGCCGGCTGTCCGACGTCTGCGCCGAGCTCGACCGGCTGGCCGCGCTGGAAGCCCGCGGCCATTGACGGCCAAGGCGCGTCAGCGCTGCCCGCCGGCGAGGTAGTCGCTCTTGCCGAGGTCCACGCCGTTGTGCCGCAGGATGGCGTACGCGGTGGTGACGTGGAAGAAGAAATTGGCGAGTACCCAGGTGGTGAGGTAGGCCTGGCCCTTCATCGTGCGGGTGTTCTTGCCCACGGGGAAGGTGAACTCGGTCTCCTCCTTGCCGTCCACGGCGCCGGCCGGGACCGTTTCCAGGTACGCGAGCGTCTTCTGGATGCGCGTGCGCAGCTCGCCGAAGGTGGATTCGGTGTCCTCGAACTTGGGCGCCTCCACGCCGGAGATGCGCGCGATGCCGTTCTTGGCGGCGTCGCAGGCGATCAGCACCTGGCGGGTGAAAGGCAGCATGTCGGGCGCCAGCCGGGCCGTCATCAGCACGGAAGGTTCGAACTTGCGCGCCAGCGCATTGGCTTCGGCCTTGTCGAGGATGTGGGTCAGGTTGCGCAGCATGTGCTGGAACACGGGAATGCTGGCGGTGTACATCGACATGGGCATCCGGGAGTCTCCTTGAGGGGTGGAAGGGCCGGATGCTAACCCTCGCCACGCAGCCCTGCCGTCGCCCTTGCGGGAGCCAAGGCACAATCGAGGGAATGAACATCGTGATCCTCGACGACTACCAGGATGCGGTACGCAAGCTGCAATGCGCCGCGAAACTGGAGGCCTACCCGGCCAAGGTCTTCACCAACACCGTCAAGGGCATCGGCCAACTTTCCGTGCGCCTGCGGGACGCCGACGTGATCGTCCTGATCCGCGAGCGCACCCAGATCTCCCGCCAGCTCGTTGAAAAACTCCCCCGCCTGAAGCTGATCTCGCAGACCGGCCGCGTCGGCGCGCACGTCGACATCGAGGCCTGCACCGAACGCGGCATCGCCGTGGCCGAAGGCGTCGGCTCGCCGGTCGCACCCGCGGAACTGACCTGGGCGCTGATCATGACGGCCATGCGGCGCCTGCCGCAGTACATCGCCAGCCTGAAGCACGGGGCGTGGCAGCAGTCGGGCATGAAGGCCGCTTCGATGCCGCCGAACTTTGGCGTGGGCATGGTGCTGCGCGGCAAGACCCTCGGCATCTGGGGCTACGGCAAGATCGGGCAGCTGGTGGCCGGCTACGGCAAGGCGTTCGGCATGCGGGTGCAGGTGTGGGGGAGCCCCGAATCGCGGGCCCGGGCTGAGGCCGATGGCCTGCTGGCGGCGCCGAGCCGCGAGGCGCTCTTCGCCGACAGCGACGTGCTGTCCCTGCATTTGCGGCTGAACGAGGAGACCTTCGGCGCCGTGCGGCTGGAGGACCTGAACCGCATGAAGCCCACCTCGCTGCTGGTGAACACCTCGCGTGCCGAGCTGATCGAACCGGAGGCGCTGATCGCCGCGCTGAACCGCGGACGCCCGGGCATGGCCGCCATCGACGTGTTCGAAAGCGAGCCCATCCTGCAAGGCCATGCGCTGCTGCGGCTGGAGAACTGCATCTGCACGCCCCACATCGGCTACGTGGAGCAGGAAAGCTACGAACTCTATTTCGGCGCGGCGTTCGACAACGTCGTCAACTTCATCAAGGGCACGCCCACGAACATCGTGAACCCGGGCGCCCTGCAAGTCCGCCGCTGAACGTCCCCGTGCGCACCGCCACCGCCGCCGGCGCCGCCCGGCCCGCCGCCATGCCCGCGGTGTTGTGGCCGCTGCTGTTCGGCAACTTCGTCATCGGCACCGGCGTGATGACGGTGCCCGGCACCCTGAACGAAATCAGCGGCTCGCTGGACGTCTCGGTGGCCAGCGCCGGGCAACTCATTTCCGCGGGTGCGGTGCTGATGTGCGTGGGCGCGCCCCTGTGCGCCGCGCTCGTGGCGGGCTGGGACCGGCGCCGCCTGCTCGCACTGTCGATGGCCTGGTATGCGCTGCTGCACCTGGCCTGCGCGCTGGCGCCCAACTTCGCCTGGCTGCTGCCGTTGCGCGTGCTGGCGCTCGTCGCTCCCGCCATCTTCACCCCGCAGGCCGCATCGTGTGTCGGCCTCCTGGTGCCCCCGGAGCTGCGCGGGAGGGCCATCACCTTCATCTTCGTCGGCTGGTCGGTGGCCTCGGTGCTCGGCATGCCGCTCGCGGCGTTCGTGGGCGGCACGTTGGGCTGGCGCGCGGCCTTCGCGGTGGTCGCGTTGCTGAGCGTGGTGAGCGCGGCTTGGGTCTGGCGCTCGATGCCCGACGGCGTCAAGCCGCTCGCATTGTCGAAGGCGGCGTGGAGCGAGACGTTCCGGTCCGGCGCGTTGATGACCTGCGTGTCGGTGACCGTCCTGTTCGCAGCCGGGCAGTTCGTGCTGTTCTCCTATTTCGCGCCCTACTTCAAGGCGAAACTGGACGTCACGCCCAGCGCGCTGAGCCTGTTCTTCATGTGGTTCGGAGCGTTCGGCCTGCTGGGGAACATGGTGATGTCGAAGTACATCGACCGCATCGGCGCGCCGCACTCGGTGATGATCGGCGTGGGCCTGATGGCCATCAGCATGGCGGCGTTTCCGCTCGGCACGACGCTATGGCTGGCCGCTCTGGTGTGCGTTCCGTGGGCGCTCGGCTGCTTTTCCTCCAACTCCGCGCAGCAGGCCCGCCTGGTCGGCATCGCGCCGCCGCTGGCTGCCGCGTCCGTCGCGCTCAATTCGTCGGCGATGTACGCGGGCCAGGCAATTGGCGCGGCCAGCGGCGGCTGGCTGATCTCGCGGGGCGCGATGGACTGGCTGCACTGGGCCGGCCTGGTGGGCCTGCTCGCCTCGATGGCTGCCAGCGCGCTGGCGACGCACTACACCAGGCGCCGCGCTGCGACCTAGCCGCGGCCGCGGCCCGAGTCGGGCGGGTCGTCCGGCCGCGGGTCCAGGTCGAAATCCAGCGGTGGCAGGGTCTCGGGTTCGTCGTCTTCTTCCGGCGCCGTCACGTCGATGTCCACTCCCAGGTTCGGTGATGCCGGCGGCACGAGCAGCAGGTCGACGTCGGGCCGCGGTCGCTCGGCCGCATCCAGGTCGTGCAGCGGCTGCAGCGAGGTGTCGCTGAAGTTCGTGCTGCGCGGCAGGTCCCGCGGAGCCGAATCCACGGGCGCGATGTCCGTCGCGATGTGGTACAGCAGCACCAGTTCGCGATAGGCCTCGAGGCTGAAGGACTCCGCACCCAGGACGCCCGGCTTACGGAAGATCGATTCCTCGATGACGTCGAGAACCCGCCGCGTGGGCCACAACGCGACGATGCGGCTCAACGCGCGCTCGTAGCGCTCGAGCGTCGGGGTCGGCTGGGCGAAGTGATCGAAGTCCGGCACCTCGCCCGAGAAACGCTGGCGGACCTCGCGGCGCAGCCGGTCGACGACCCCG
>JAJNBO010000550.1 GCA_021156245.1 Ramlibacter sp.
CGGGCTGAGCTACGACGACACCTTCGGCCACACCGGCCTGGCGATCGACGACAGCGTCATCAGCATCAACAGCTTCTCCAAGTACTTCAACATGACGGGCTGGCGGCTCGGCTGGATGGTGGTGCCCGAGGTCCTCGTGCCCGCCATCGAGCGGCTGGCGCAGAACCTGTTCATCTGCCCCAGCACCGTCTCGCAGTTCGCCGCCCTCGCCTGCTTCGAGAAGGAAAGCATCGCGGAGTACGAGCGCCGCCGCGCCGAGTTCCGCGCGCGGCGCGACTGGTTCATTCCGCAATTGGGCTCGATGGGCCTGGACGTGCCGGTGATGCCCGATGGCGCCTTCTATGCCTGGGCCGATTGCAGCCAGGGCGCGCGGCGACTGGGCGTGGAAGGCAGCTGGGATTTCGCCTTCGAGGCCATGCGGCGCGCGCACGTCGCCGTCACGCCGGGCCGCGATTTCGGCCACGCGGAGACCAGCCGCTTCATCCGCTTCTCGACCGCCAGTTCAATGGCGCAGTTGCAGGAAGCGGCGGCGCGGTTGAAGGGGTTGCTGGGATGACACCGGGGCCGGTCTTTACATGGCCGGTGCGCGTCTACTGGGAAGATACCGATGCGGGCGGCATCGTCTTCTACGCCAATTACCTGAAGTTCTTCGAGCGCGCGCGCACGGAGTGGCTGCGCGCGCTGGGGGTGAACCAGGGCGCCCTGAAGGAAGGCAGCGGCGGCATGTTCATCGTCAGTGAAACTTCGGTTCGCTATCTGGCGCCCGCGCGGCTCGATGATGAACTTCTTGTTACGGCCCAGCTCGAAGCAGCAGGGCGAGCGTCTCTGATAATCGCCCAGCAGGCACGGCGCGGTGACACGCTGCTGTGCGAAGGCACCATCCGCATCGGGTGGGTCGACGCGCAGGCCCTGCGGCCCGGCCGCATCCCGCCCGCCATCCTCGATGTGCTGAACCAGAAGGCATGAACCAAGACCTCTCGATCCTCCAGCTGGTGCTCGGCGCCAGCCTCGTCGTCCAGCTCGTGATGCTGCTGCTCCTGGTGGTGTCGGTGACGAGCTGGGCCGCCATCTTCCGCAAGCTGTTCGCGCTGCGCCGCGTCAACGCCCTGAACGACGACTTCGAACGCGAGTTCTGGTCCGGCACCAGCCTCAACGACCTCTTCTCCGCCGCCGCACAAAACGCCAAGCTCGCGGGCCCCATGGAGCGCATCTTCGCATCCGGCATGCGCGAATACCAGAAGCTGCGCGAGCGCCGCATCGGCGACGCGGGCACGCTCCTCGATGGCGCGCGGCGCGCGATGCGGGCAAGCTTCCAGCGCGAACTGGATTCGGTGGAAACCCACCTGTCGTTCCTGGCTTCCGTCGGTTCCGTCTCTCCCTACGTGGGCCTCTTCGGCACGGTGTGGGGGATCATGCACGCCTTCACCGGCCTCGCCAGCCTGCAGCAAGTGACGCTGGCCACGGTGGCGCCCGGCATCGCAGAGGCGCTGGTCGCGACCGCGCTGGGCCTGTTCGCCGCCATTCCGGCGGTGGTGGCGTACAACCGCTTCGCGCGCGACATCGACCGCGTCGCGATCAAGCTGGAGACCTTCATCGAGGAGTTCTCCAACATCCTGCAGCGCAACCTGGGCGGTGGCTCCTCGACGGGCCACTCGGGCTTTCCCAACACCGCATCGGGCCACTAGGATGCCCCACGTCGCCGCCCGCGGCCGCGGCCGCCGCACCATGAACGAGATCAACATGGTCCCGTTCATCGACGTGATGCTGGTGCTGCTGATCATCTTCATGGTGGACCTGCCCAGCGTGGGCAAGGCCTCCAAGCAGCCGGACCAGGTGGTGCAGGTGATCGTGGCCAAGGACGAAACGCTGCAGCTGAAGAGCGGCGACAAGACGCTGCCCATGAACCTCAAGGACATCGCACCCGCGGTGCTGCGCGCGCAGTCGGGGCAGGTCGCCGGCAGCGTGGCGGTGGTGATCAGCGCCGACCGCAGCGTGAAGTATGAAACGGTCGTCAAGGTGATGGACACGCTGCAGCGCGCCGGTGTCCAGCGGGTCGGCCTGTCCGTCCAGCTCGCTCCCTGACACACGCAGGTCCGCATGCACGCCACCGCCGACCGCCTGGACTTCGCCCCGCCGCCGCAGCCCGGGATGCTGCGCGCCTTCGGCCTGGCCGTGCTCGCGCACCTGCTGCTCGTGGGCGCGCTGATGCACGGCCTGCAATGGAAGCGCGACACGCAGGATGCCGTGGCGGAAGCCGAGCTCTGGTCGAAGCTGCCGCAGGAAGCCGCGCCGCGCGAGGTGGTGCAGCCGGCTCCGCCTCCTCCCCCGCCGCAACCCGCCGTGCAGGCGCCGCCGCCCCCGCCGCCGGTGGTGAAAGCGCCGCCGCAGCCGGAACCGCCGGTGCAGCGGCAGCCGGACATCGCGATCGAACGCGAGAAGCAGAAGCGGGAACTGGAAAAGCGCGAGCTCGAACGGCGTGAGCTCGAAAGGCGCGAGCTCGAAAAGCGCGAGCTCGAAAAGCGGAAGCAGGCGGAGCTGGCGCAAGAACGCGAACAGCGTCGCAAGCTGGAAGCGCAGAAGAAGCAGCGCGAGGAAGGAGCCGCGCGCAAGAAGGAAGAACAGGCGCGGCTCGTGGCCGAGGCGAAGCGCAAGGAAGAAGCCGACCGGAAACGCAAGCAGGAGCAGGAAGCGCGCGAGGCCGCGCGGATAGCGAAGCAGCGCGAGGAGAACCTGCGTCGCATCCAGGGCATGGCCGGCACCGGCGCGCCGGATTCGCAAGGCACCGCGGAGCGATCCTCCGGCCCCTCCTCCAGCTATGCGGGCCGGATCGCCGCGCTGATCAAGCGCAACACGCGCTTCGTCGAAAGCGTGCCGGGGGACCCTGCGGTGGAAGTCGAAATCCGGCTGGCGCCGGACGGGACGATCGTCGGCCAGCGCATCAAGAAGTCCAGCGGCAACGCCGCGCGCGACGATGCCGTGCTGCGTGGCATCCAGGCCACCGAAAAGTTGCCGCGCGACACCGACGGCCGCATCTACACACCCATCATCATCTCCGTGCGGCAGTCCGGCTGACCGCCGGTCCGCGACATGCGGGGCTTTCTGTTGCTTGCAGGTTTGAGGTGGACACGCAGGCCTCTCTACGGCGCGTGCTTAACGTCGCCCGCAAGGCCGCTTCGTCCCTTCTTCCGGTGCTTCCTTATTGATAGCAGCATCTGCAACCACGCGTAAGTTGCAGTCGCGCCCCTAGCCTATCGGTGTCAGCTTGTCGACACTTGGTCCACCAGCCGCGGCTTCGACAGCGCCTGGCAGGACAAGGGATGGAGGCCCTCGCATGGTTCGGCACACACCGCTTTGCTCCAGCTTCGGCGCAGAGATCCACGGCATCGACCTCGCGCGCATCACGGCGCCGCAGTTCCAATGGCTGTACGCGGTCTGGAAGCGTCACCACGTGGTGCTGCTGCGTGGCCAGCAGCTGACCGGCGACGCGTTCGAGCGCTTCGCCGCCCGCTTCGGTGAGCTCGAGTCCACGGCGAACGCCGCGTCTGGCGCGGAATGGCAGGCCACGGCAGCCCACCTGGACCAGCCC
>JAJNBO010000132.1 GCA_021156245.1 Ramlibacter sp.
CCGCCCAACAGCTTCGCGCTGGCGCGCACGCTGGAGTACTTCCGCATCCCGCGCAACGTGCTGACCATCTGCCTGGGCAAGAGCACGTATGCGCGCTGCGGGATCATCGTCAACGTGACGCCGTTCGAGCCGGAGTGGGAAGGCTACGTCACGCTGGAGTTCTCCAACACCACGCCGCTGCCGGCGAAGATCTATGCGGGCGAGGGCTGCGCCCAGGTGCTGTTCTTCGAGAGCGACGAGGCGTGCGAAGTCAGCTACAAGGACCGCGGCGGCAAGTACCAGGGGCAGAGCGGAGTGACGTTGCCGAAGGCGTAGGGCTCCGTCATTCCCGCGGAGGCGGGAATCCAGGGCTTCCGACTCGGGTGCACGGGAGCCCTTGATCCCCGCCTTCGCGGGGATGACGAGGATGCATCGTCACGCGCAGCGCAAAGCCGTCCGCGCGGCCGCCAGATCCCAGCCCGCCCACCCGCAACTCTTGAACAGCACCGGTCCCTTCGCGCGCCCCGCGGAGGGATCCACGTCGCGCAGCGACGGCACCGCGGCCACGTCGATCCCCGCCTGCAGCAGATCCCCCGCCTCGTGATCCGCATCGCGCGTGTCCACCACGATGCGGCCCTCGCGCGCGATGTGCGAGGTGAGCGAGGGATCCAGCTCGATCATCTTCGGCGTGAACGCGCCGACCGCCGCAATGAACGCATCGGCGCGTGGCAACGCACGGAGCACCACGCCGCTCGCCGGCGTGCACGTCACCACCAGCGGGCAGCGCGCCAGCGCGGCATCCGCGTCGCCGAACACCTCCGCATGTAGTCCGATTTCGCGTGCGAAAGTGGCCAACACGTGTGCGCTCGCTTCGGAGCGCGAATGGATGAGCACCTCGCGCACCCCCAAACCGCGTGCGAATGCCTCGAGATGCGCGCGTCCCTGGGTGCCCGCACCCACCACCAGCAGGGGGCCCGACGTGTTGGGCGCCAGCCACTGGGCGGCCAGCAGCGAGACGGCGGCGGTGCGGCGCGCCGTCACCGTGGGTCCGTCCAGCACCAGGCGCCGCTGGCCCGATCCCACGTCGAACACCACCACATCGCCCTGGATCGTCGGCGTTTTCGTGCCGACGTTGCGTGGCGTGAACGTGATCAACTTGGTGATCGCGACCTGCGCATCGAACGCCGGCATCACGAACAGGCTGCCGCCGCCGGGCAGGGTTTGCACCAGTCGCGGTGGCACGCGCGCAACGGGGTCGTGAAGAACGGCGGCGAGCTCTCGCACCAGTTCGTCGTACGGCAAGCGCGCGGCGGTGGCGGCTGCATCGAGGAGGTCGGTCATGGTTCCAAAGGCCCTGGCTGTTCCGTCAAGATTTTGTCCTACAGCATCTCGCGCCGCCCACTCTTTCGTTCCCCAGCGGGGCTTCCTACGATCAAGGCACCGAAGGAATTCCGCCATGTCCATCTTCAGCGACGTCGTCGATCCCGCCACGCACCAACCTCGCAGCCGCATGTTCTGGGTCGTGCTCGGTGCGCTCGCCGTGGGACAGCTGTTCGCGTTCTGGCTCCTGTGCAGCCACCAGGTGCGCAGGGCGGAGGCGCGGCAGAACGAGATGACCGTGCAGCAGATGGCGCTGTCGGATTGCCTGCAGTACATCCCCGGGTCCACCATCGCCAGCTGCGCCCGCCGGGTCGAGCCCGCCGGCGCGCAGGCGAACGCTTCGGTGAACCCCGCCGTCGCCGGCGCGCGGCCGGTGAGTTTCAGCTATCGCTGAGGTCTTCCATGCACAACCTGCACGCCCAAGCCGCCGCCGCTGTCGCCGTCGCGGAACCGGCTGACGCCTCGCTCGAGGCGTCCGACGACTTCGACCTCGCCGCGTCCCCGCGTTATTGCCCCACCGGGCTGCTGCAAGGGTTCGCGCTGCTGATGGCGGGCCGGGGGCGATGCGTCAACACCGACATGATGCTGGGCGACCACGAATACGCGATGTGGCAACTGGCGTGCGCGCGTGCGAGCGACGACCCGGAGCTGGTGGCGCTCGCCATCCGCCTGTTCTTCTACTTCGACGATCCGCTGCACAGCGATCTGCCGGTGCTCGGCACAGCCTGAGCGCGCTCAGAACTCCGCACCCTCCACCAGGAAGCGCACGCGCCGCGTGCCCTGCCACTCGTCCGCATCCAGCCGGAAAGCGAGCTTCACCTTCGCGGGCAGCGGTTCGGTGCGTCCGAACCAGATGCCGTCCACGGGCTGTCCCTGGTGCCGCAGCTTGATCGACAGGTGCTTCTCGCCGACCAGGCGCTGCGAGACGATCTCCACCTCCTCGCTGAACACCGGCGGCGCGAAGCCCTGGCCCCACACCTCGCCGTGCAACGTGTCCACCAGGTCGGCACGCCGGTACTGCGGGTCCAGCGGACCGTCGGTGTGCAGCCGCCGCAGCAGCGTCGCCGCGTCCAGCCATTCCTGCGCCACCTGCGCCATCGCCTGCTCGAAGGTGTCCAGGTGCTCCTCGGCCACCGTGCACCCTGCTGCCATCGCATGGCCACCGAAGCGAAGCAGCACGCCCGGGTGCCGCTTGGCCACCAGGTCCAGCGCATCGCGCAGGTGGAAGCCGCGGATGGATCGCCCGGAGCCCTTGAGTTCGTGTTCCTTGCCGGGCGCCTGGCTCGCGGCGAACACGAACGTCGGACGATGCAGCTTGTCCTTGATGCGCGAGGCGACGATGCCGACCACGCCTTCGTGGAAGTCCGGGTCGAACACGCAGATCGCGGGCGGCGGCTCCTCGCCTTCGTCGAACATCGCGTCCACCATCGCCAGCGCCTGCTCGCGCATGTCGCCCTCGATCTCGCGCCGCTCGCGGTTGATGCCGTCCAGCGTGCGGGCCAGTTCGTCCGCACGCGCCGTGTCGTCGGTGAGCAGGCATTCGATGCCCAGCGTCATGTCCGCCAGCCGGCCCGCGGCATTGATGCGCGGCCCGAGCGCGAAGCCGAAGTCGAAGGTGGTGGCCACGTCCGCCTTGCGGCCGGCGGCCGTGAACAGGGCGGCCAGGCCGCAGGGCAGGGCGCCGGCGCGGATGCGCTTGAGGCCTTGCGCCACCAGCCTGCGGTTGTTGGCGTCCAGCTTCACCACATCGGCCACCGTCCCCAGCGCCACCAGCGGGAGCAGCGCATCCAGCTTGGGTTGCGTGCGCTCGTCGAACACGCCGCGCGCCCGCAGCTCGGCGCGCAGGGCCAGCAGCACGTAGAACATGACGCCGACGCCGGCGATGGCCTTGCTTTCGAAGTCGCAGCCCGGCTGGTTGGGATTGACGATCAACGCGCCTTGCGGCAATTCCGCAGCGGGCAGGTGGTGGTCCGTCACCAGCACCTGCAGGCCCAGCTTCACCGCCTCCGCCACCCCGGCGATGCTGGCGATGCCGTTGTCCACCGTGATCAGCAGTTCCGCGCCCTGCGCCTTCACGCGCTGCGCGATCGGGGGCGTGAGGCCGTAGCCGTCGACCACGCGGTCCGGCACGAGGTAATTCACGTGCTGCGCGCCCAGCAGGCGCAGGCCGCGCACGGCGACGGCGCAGGCGGTGGCGCCGTCGCAGTCGTAGTCCGCCACGATGCAAAGCTTGCGCTGCGCCGCGATCGCGTCGGCCAGGAGACGCGCGGCCTCGGTCGCGCCTTTCAGCGTGGCGGGCAGCAGCAAGCGGCCGAGGCCGTTGTCCAGTTCGTCCTTGCCCAGCACGCCGCGCGCGGCGTACAGCCGCGCCAGCAGCGGATGGATGCCGGCCTGCTCCAGCGCCCAGGCGGCGCGCGGCGGGACGTCGCGGGTAATGATCTTCACAGGCCCTCCAGCAGGCTTTGCACCGACGGCGTCCGCAGGCGGGCGGCCCACCGGCGCCAGCCGCCGCCGCCCGCCGACGTCCAGGTGCGAGCGCCATTCTCGCCGCAGAGGGTGATGCGCACCTCGCGGCCTTTTTCCACCTCACCGGCGAGGCGGGTACCTTCGCGGGCGTCGAGTTGCTGCCAGGCGGTCGCCCAGCCGGCCCAGTCCTCCTGCAAGGCGGAGTCGCGCAGGTACGGGCTCACCTGGAGTCCCCGTGCGCGCGCCACGTCATAACCCCCGGGCAGGGCACCGGTTCCGCTGACCCAGAAGGAGTTGACGGGGAGCAGGCCGCCACGCTGGCGCTCGTCGTTCAGCGGCATCGTGTACAGCAGCATCTGCATCTCCTGCTGCAGCCGGCGCACTGGTCGGCCGGCCTCGCCCGCCGGCATCCAGTCGTCGATGCGGCGGCCGACCACGCGGTCGAGGGACGCGGTGGGCAGGGAGCGGAAGATGTCGCCACGGGCCAGCCAGCGCAGCGGCGCGTCGTACGTGAGCGCGATGCCGTCCTCGGCGAAGTAAGGCTGCATCGCCTGCAGGAAGGCGCGCGAATCGCCGGCGTCGAGCTGCAGCTCCTGCGGCGCCGCCAGCACGATGTTGTCGCGGCCCACGCGCCAGTGCCCGGGGGTGATCCAGGCGCAACCGGCGCCGCCGGGCTCCAGCCCCACCTGGGCGGCCTGGAGGGCGGCGAACGGGATCAGCCCGTCCTGCTCCGGCAAGCCATAGGCGCGGGCCAGCATGCGCTCGTGGGGCGGCGACAGCGTTTGCAGGCCCGTGGCCTCCAGCGGCTGCGCCGACAGGCCGGCCAGCAGGCGCTGCAACTGCGGCAGGCGCAGCGCGGCGACGGCCGCCCGGCAGCCCTCGGCGGCCGCCATGGCGAAGGGAACGAGCAAGTGGACTCCGTCTGACACAGCCGTATTGTCGGGGATGCCACAATGCGCCCCGATGGAAACGGTAACCTGAAAGGCGCAATGGCGCTTCCCTACGAGCTCGTGCTGGGCTGGCGCTACACCCGCGCCGGCCGGGCCACCCGGCGCAACGGCTTCATCTCCTTCATTTCCGGGGTGTCCATGCTGGGCATCTCCCTGGGCGTGGCCGCCCTCATCATCGTCCTGTCGGTGATGAACGGCTTCCAGAAGGAGGTGCGCGACCGCATGCTGGGCGTGGTGTCGCACGTCGAGGTGTACGGGCCGGGCGGCGGCGTGCTGCCCGACGTCCAGCGGACGCTGCAGGAAGTGCGGCGCAATCCCGAGGTGGTCGGCGCGGCGCCCTTCATCACCACGCAGTCCCTGCTGGCGCGGGGCGAGGACATGCGCGGGGCCATCGTGCGCGGCATCGAGCCGCGCCTGGAGCCGCAGGTGACGGACCTGGCGGCGGCGGGCAAGGGCACGCTGGACAAGCTGGTGCCGGGCGAATTCAACATCGTGCTGGGCGCCGAGCTGGCGCGCAACATGGGCGTGCGCGAAGGCGACGCCGTGACCCTGATCGCGCCCGGTGGCCAGGTCACGCCGGCCGGCGTGGTGCCGCGCCTGAAGCAGGTGACGGTGGTCGGCACCTTCGACTCCGGCCACTTCGAATACGACAGCGGCCTGGTGCTGCTGCACGTGGAAGACGCCGCTCGCATTTTCCGGCTGGAAGGCCCGACCGGCGTGCGGCTCAAGTTGCGCGACCTGAACCGGGCGCGCGAAGTCGCGGCGCAGCTCTCCACCACGCTGACCGGGGACTTCCTGGTGCGCGACTGGACGCGGCAGAACCGCACCTGGTTCGCCGCGGTGCAGCTGGAGAAGCGGATGATGTTCATCATCCTGACCCTGATCGTCGCCGTGGCCGCCTTCAACCTGGTGAGCACGCTGGTGATGACCGTCACGGACAAGCGCGCCGACATCGCCATCCTGCGCACGCTGGGCGCCAGCCCGGGCAGCATCATGGGCATCTTCGTCGTGCAGGGCGCCGCCGTGGGGGTGATCGGCACGCTGGCAGGGCTGCTGCTGGGCCTGGGCGTGGCCTTCAACATCGACGTGCTGGTGCCGGCGCTGGAGCGCGCGCTCAATGCCAGCTTCCTGCCGAAGGACATCTACCTGATCAGCCGCATGCCGAGCGAGCCTCAATCCTCGGACATCATGCCCATCGCGATCATCTCGCTGGTGCTGGCGTTCCTGGCCACGCTGTATCCCAGCTGGCGCGCCTCGCGCGTCAACCCCGCGGAGGCCTTGCGCTATGAGTGAGCCGCAACAGCCGGCGCCGCACACGGGGCTGGTGATCGAGGCGCACGGCCTCACGAAGCGCTTCCACGAAGGCCCTCTGGACGTCGAGGTCCTGCGCGGCGTCGACCTGGAGGTGCATGCCGGCGAGACCCTGGCCATCGTCGGTGCGTCGGGCTCCGGCAAGAGCACGCTGCTGCACGTGCTGGGCGGGCTGGACGCGCCGACCTCGGGTTCCGTGCGGCTGATGGGGCAGGAGCTGTCGAAGCTGGACCCCGCCGCGCAGGGGCGCCTGCGCAACCAATACCTGGGTTTCGTCTACCAGTTCCACCACCTGCTGCCGGAGTTCAGCGCGCTGGACAACGTCGGCATGCCGCTGCGCATCCGGCGCGAGCCGGTGGAGGCGATGCATCGCGCCGCCGAGGAAATGCTGACGGCGGTGGGGCTGGAGCACCGGATGAAGCACCGGCCGGCGGAGCTCTCCGGCGGCGAGCGCCAGCGGGTCGCGATCGCCCGGGCGCTGGTGGCGCACCCGGCGTGCGTGCTGGCGGACGAGCCCACCGGCAACCTCGACCGCGGCACCGCGGACGGGGTCTTCGAGCTGATGTTGCGACTGGCCCGCGACCGGGGCACGGCGTTCGTGATGGTGACGCACGACGAGCAGCTGGCGGCACGGTGCGGACGGACCGTGCGGATCACGTCGGGGAAATTGGACGCCTAGTTCGTCATCCCCGCGAACGCGGGGATCCAGGGCTCCCGTTCGGGTGCATGGAAGCCCTGGATTCCCGCCTCAGCGGGAATGACATCAGAGGATCCGGTTGAACCAGAACAGCGACAAGCCCGCCGACAGCAGCACCAGCGTCGCCGCCACCATCGCGAACAGCGCCGACA
Organism: Ramlibacter sp.; assembly: GCA_021156245.1. Classification (GTDB taxonomy): domain Bacteria; phylum Pseudomonadota; class Gammaproteobacteria; order Burkholderiales; family Burkholderiaceae_C; genus Ramlibacter. Next base: position 6,936 of record JAJNBO010000132.1, read on the forward strand.
CTTCGGTCTCCTTCTTCTCCACCGTCAGCTTGGAGCTGAGCGTCTCGTACACCTTC
>JAJNBO010000551.1 GCA_021156245.1 Ramlibacter sp.
TTCCGAGATCGTCGGCATGCTGCCGGAGGGCAACTGGATCACGCGCGCGCCCACGCTCAAGCGCAAGGCCATCCTGCTGGCCAAGGTGCAGGACGAGGGTGGGCACGGCCTGTACCTCTACTCCGCCGCCGAGACGCTGGGCACCTCGCGCGACCAGATGGTCGAGGCGCTGCACAGCGGCAAGGCCAAGTACAGCTCGATCTTCAACTACCCGACGCTCACCTGGGCCGACGTCGGCGTGATCGGCTGGCTGGTGGACGGCGCGGCCATCATGAACCAGGTGCCGATCTGCCGCTGCTCGTACGGCCCGTATGCGCGCGCCATGATCCGCATCTGCCGCGAGGAAAGCTTCCACCAGCGCCAGGGCTACGAAAGCCTGCTGACGATGATGCAGACGGGCACCGATGCGCAGCGCGCCATGGTGCAGGACGCGGTGAACCGCTGGTGGTGGCCGTCGATCATGATGTTCGGCCCGCCCGACGACCAGTCGCCCAACACGGCGCAATCGATGCGCTGGGGCATCAAGCGGGTTTCCAACGACGAACTGCGGCAGAAGTTCGTGGACGCGGCCGTGGAGCAGGCCAAGGTGCTGGGCGTCACGCTGCCCGACCCCGAGCTCAAGTGGAACGAGGAGCGCCAGAGCCACGACTTCGGCGCCATCGACTGGGACGAATTCTGGAACGTGATCGCCGGCAACGGCCCCTGCAACCGCGAGCGCCTGGCCGCGCGCGTGAAGGCATGGGAGGACGGCGCCTGGGTGCGCGACGCGGCCATGGCGCATGCGCGCAAGCAGGCCGAACAGCACAAGGAAGCAGCATGAGCGACGTCAGGCAGGAATGGCCCTTGTGGGAAGTCTTCGTCCGCAGCAAGAGCGGCCTGGACCACAAGCATTGCGGCAGCCTTCACGCGGTGGACGCGAAGATGGCGATCCAGATGGCGCGCGACGTCTACACGCGCCGGCAGGAAGGCACCAGCGTGTGGGTGGTGAAGTCGGACCACATCGTGGCCAGCGACCCGGGCGAAAAGGGCATGTACTTCGACCCGGCGGAGGACAAGGTGTATCGCCACCCGACCTTCTACAAGCTGCCCGATTCCGTGGACCACATGTGAGCACCGCCATGCAGGCATCCATCCAGGTCAGGCAGGACGCGCAGCTGCAGTACCTGCTGCGCATCGCGGACACCGCGCTGATCCTTGCCCAGCGCATCTCCGAATGGAGCGGCCACGCGCCGGTCCTCGAGGAGGATATTGCCCTGTCGAACATGGCGCTCGACCTCGTCGGGCAGGCGCGTGCCGTCTACGCACATGTCGGGATCGTCGAAGGCGCCGGCCACGACGAGGACCAGCTGGCCTTCCTGCGCGAGGAGCGCGACTACCGCAACGTGACGCTGGTGGAGCTGCCGCGCGGCGACTTCGCCTTCACCGTGCTGCGCAACGCCATGATGGCCACCTTCTTCAAGCTCCTGTGGGAGAAGCTGGCGTCCTCCAGCGACAGTGAGCTGTCGGCCATCGCGGGCAAGGCGGTGAAGGAAGCGCGGTACCACCAGCAGCACGCCGCCGACTGGATCGTCCGGCTGGCGCAGGGCACCGAGGAATCGCGCATGCGTACCGAGCGGGCGCTGGCGGATCTCTGGCGCTTCCACGCCGAGCTGTTTGCCGCCGACGAAGTGGACGCGGGGGCGGCGAAAGCCGGGCTGGGTCCTCGATGGAGCGAGCTGAAGGACGCGTGGCGCGCCGACATGCAGCGGATCCTCGACGAGGCGCAGCTGCAGGTCCCGCGCGACGTGAACTTCCTGAGCGCGGGCAAGAGCGGCCGGCACAGCGAGCACATGGGTTTCCTGCTGGCCGAGATGCAGCACCTGCAGCGGGCCTACCCGGGAGGCGTGTGGTGACTCGCGCGGAGCGCGCCCACGGTGCTGGACCCCGAAGTGCCGGCCTTGTCCGTGTGCGACCTGGGCATCGTCCGCGACGTCATCGACCATGGCGCCGAGCTGGAGGTGGTGCTCACGCCCACGTACTCCGGATGTCCCGCGACCGAGGCGATCGAGGCGAACGTGCTCTCGGCGCTGGATGCGCAAGGCCTGGGGCCGGCGCGCGCCACGCTGCGGCGGGCGCCGGCCTGGACCACCGACTGGATCACGGAAGAGGGCAAACGCAAGCTGCACGCGTACGGCATCGCTCCACCTGCCCACGTCATCCCCGCGGAGGCGGGGATCCAGAGCTTCCCTCTCCGCTTTTTCCCCCGGGCGCCATCGGTCGCCTGCCCCCGCTGCGACAGCCAGCAAACCGAGCGCCTCTCCGCCTTCGGCTCCACCGCCTGCAAGGCGATGTACCGCTGCCTCGCCTGCCGCGAACCTTTCGAACACTTCAAGCCGCTATGAGCCGCCGGGCCGCCCGAAGGAGAATGGTCCCGCAGCGCGCAGCGCGGAGGGTAGTCCAGTGACCGTCATCTTCCATCCCCTGCGCGTGCGGGCGGTGCAGCCCGACACCCAGGAGGCCGTGATCGTCTCCTTCGACGTCCCGGAGGAACTGCGGCCCGTATTCGGCTTCACGCAGGGGCAGTACCTCACCCTGCGCAAGGAGATCGATGGCCAGGACCTGCGGCGCTCGTATTCGATCTGCGCGGGTGTCGACGACGGCGAGCTGCGCGTCGGCGTGCGCAAGGTCAAGGGCGGCGCGTTCTCCAACTGGATCAACGAGCAGCTCCAGCCCGGCGACACGATCCACGTGATGGCGCCGCAAGGCCGCTTCTTCGTGCCCATCGAACCGGACAGCCGGCGGCATCACCTGGGCATCGCGGGCGGCAGCGGCATCACGCCGATCCTGTCGATCATGAAGACCGTGCTGGCGCGCGAGCCGAACAGCCGCTTCTCGCTGATCTACGGCAACCGCAGCCTCAAGTCCACCATGTTCAAGGAGGAGCTGGAGGACCTGAAGGACCGCTACATGGCGCGGCTGGTGCTGCACCACGTGTTCTCCGACCAGCACACCGACAGCGAGATCAACGCGGGCGTGATGGACCGCGCCAAGATCGGCGAGTTCCTCGCATCGCTCGTTCCTGCCGCCTCCATCGCGCATGCCTACATCTGCGGCCCGTTCCAGATGAACGACGAGGCCGAGGCCGCGCTCCTCGCGGCCGGCGTGCCGGAAGAGCGGATCCACATCGAGCGCTTCGGCGTCCCGCAGCAGGCAGCCGGCCAGGTCGGCGCCGTCGTTCACCAGGCACAGCCGGGCGACGCCGCGCAGGCGAAGGTGGTCATCGTGCGCGACGGCCTGCAGCGCGAGATCCAGTTCACCCGCGAGCAGCCGAGCATCCTGGACGCGGCGTCCGCGGCGGGGCTCGAAGTCCCTTATTCGTGCACCTCCGGCGTGTGCGGGACCTGCCGGGCAAAGGTGGTGGAAGGCAGCGTTCGCATGGAGCGCAACTTCGCGCTGGACAAGAAGGAGGTCGCGGCGGGATTCGTGCTCACCTGCCAGGCGCACCCCACGACCGACCGCGTGGTCCTCTCCTTCGACGAACGCTGAACATGGGACGGGGCCGCGCCGCCAACTACGAAGACCAGCGGGAGATGATCCTCGCCCGCGCCGCGGAGCTCTTCGCCCGCGGCGGCTATCCCGGCACGTCCATGAACCAGGTG
>JAJNBO010000133.1 GCA_021156245.1 Ramlibacter sp.
CTGGCCCGTGGTGGCGGCAGTGCTGTTCGGCGCCCTGCTGCACGCGAGCTGGAACGCGATGGTCAAGTCCAGCCCGGACAAGGCGCTGGACACCGCCGTGATCCACCTCATGGGCTCGCTGGTCGCGCTGCCATTGCTGCTGGTCGTCGGCATTCCCGCGGCCTCTTCATGGCCCTACATCCTGGCCTCCGTCTTCATCCACATCGGCTACTACATCGCGCTGACCGGCGCCTACAAGCACGGCGACCTGGGCCTGACCTATCCGCTGATGCGCGGCACCGCGCCGCTGCTGGTGGCCCTCTCGGCCACGCTCACGGTCGGCGAGACGCTGACGCCGCTGTCCTGGGCCGGCATCCTGGGCGTGAGCTGCGGCGTGCTGGCCCTCGGCCTCTCGCGCCACGCGATGGATTCGCCGCGTGCCGTCGCCTTCGCGCTCACCAATGCGGTGATCATCGCGATCTACACGGTGGTGGACGCCCTCGGCGCGCGCCAGTCCGGCAACCCGCTGCAGTACGTCGTGATGCTGTTCGTGCTGGACGGCTGGCCGTTCGCCGCCATCGTGCTGGCCCGCAGGGGCTGGGCCACGGCCTGGCCTTACGCCAGGCAGCGCGCGCCGCTCGCGGTGGTGGGCGCCTCCGCGTCGCTGGGCTCCTACGGCATCGCGCTGTGGGCGATGACCAAGGCGCCGGTGGCGACGGTCGCGGCACTGCGGGAAACCTCGGTGCTGTTCGCGGCCTTGCTCGGCACCTGGTTCCTGAAGGAGACTTTCACCGTCCGCCGCGCCATCGGCACGGCCGCCATCGTGGCCGGCGTCATGGCCCTGCGGCTGGGATGACGGTCGCGCTGTACGATCGTCGGCCCCCATGACACATCCGGCCCTTCCCCGCATCGAGTCCGGCCTCGCCGCGATCCAGTCGTCCCTGCTGGCCGGCGACCTGGAGACGATGCACGCGCGCCTGGTGGACGTGCTGGACGCGCTGGAGGAGATCACGCGCTCGGGGTTGATCCCGAAACAGGAGCGCACCGTCGCGCCCTGGGCCGAACCCGAAGCGCGCGCGCTGGTGTGGCAGCTGCTCGCCGCCTTCAAGGCCGCCGATTGCCACGTCTTCCCCTATGCGGGCACGTTGCTCGGCCTCGTGCGGGACGCGCGGCTGCTGCCGAACGACAAGGACATCGACCTGGCCGTGTGGCTGGAAGACTTCGCGCTCGCCGGCCGCCTGCTGCTGCAATGGGGCCTGCAACGCGCGACGGACGTCCCGCCCTTCGCCAATGTCGCCACGTACGTGGAGCCGCGCAGCGGCACCAGCGTCGACCTGTTCGGGCTGCGACGGGATCCGATGCGCGGCCGAGTCGAAGGCGGGGTGTGGCTCTATGGCAAGCCGCCCTCGCACCAGCGCCTGCTGGCGTTGCCGTGGTTCGAGCTGGCGCCGCGCGACGGCCCCGCGGGAACTGCCTGGTGGCCAGCGGATCCGGACGCGCTGCTGGGCGCGCTGTACGGCGCCGCCTGGCGCACCCCGCAACCCGAGTGGGACTCGCTGGTGTCCAACACGTCGCTGCAGGAGCTGAACCTGAGCTGGCGCTGCTGGGCCCTGAAGAACCTGTGCCAATGCTGGCTGACCGGCGACTTGCCCCGGACGCACCGGCTGCTGGCGCAGATCACGGCGCGCGCGGGCGACGACGCGCAACTGCGCCGCTGGCGCGAAGCACTCGAAGGGCCAAGGGCATGAGCTCCCGGCCCGGTCCCTCGGAGGTTTCGGTCCTGATCCCCGCCGCCGGCAGCGGCGAGCGCATGGGCATGGGACCGAAGGCGTTGATGCCACTGGCCGGTCGCCCGGTCGTGGACTGGGTCGTGGACAAGGCGCGGCAGCTCGGCCACGAGGTGCTGGTGGCTTGCGCGCCCGGCATGGCGGCGCCGGCCGGCAGCGTGCGCGTGGAAGGGGGCGCCACCCGGCAGGAGAGCGTGCAGCGCCTCGCCGAGCGCGCTTCGGCGCCCTGGCTGCTGCTGTGGGATGCGGCGAGCCCCTTCGCATCGGTGGCGCTGGCGCGGCGCGTGCTGGAAGCGGGCAGCGCGACCGGCGCATCCACGGCCTGCCTTCCGTCGGAGGTGCCCTGCCTCGTGCTGGATGGCGACCGCGTCGGGCAAGCTTATCCGTCGGGCGTCACCGCACTGTCGAACACGCCGCAGTGCTTCCGGCGCGAACTGCTGCTCGACGTGACGCGAGCGGCATCCGCGCAAGGCTGGACCAGCCAGTCGACGGTGCAGCTCGCGCTGCGCGCGGGCATCGCCGTGGTTCCCGTTCCCGGCGAGAAGCTGTCCCTCAAGCTGACCACGCCCGAGGACTGGGTGCTGGCCCAGGCGCTGCACGCGCAACTGTCGCGCTGACTGCGTTGCGCGCGGCCTGCGGGCTGCGTAGGATGGTCCTCCCTGTGTTGCAGGAGAAGTCTCGTGGCTACCCAACGCGACATCGCCGCGCGGCGCACCGTGGCCCTCGTGGGCCCCAGTGCCGCAGGCAAGACCAGCCTGGCCGAGGCCTTGCTGTGGAAAGCCGGGGCGGTGGGCACGCCCGGCAGCGTGGAGAGGGGCAGCACCGTCTCCGACCACGACCCGCTCGAGAAGAAGGCGCTGCGCTCGCTCAACACCACCCTGCTGCACTTCGAGCACCGCGGCATCCTCACCCACCTGATCGACACGCCCGGCGCTGGCGACTGCCTCGGGCAGTCCCTGCCGGCGCTGGAGGCCGTGGAAACGGCGGCCATCGTGATCAACGCGGCGGCGGGCGTGGAGCCGATGGCCGTGCGCATGATGGAGTGGGCGCAGCAGCGCGAGCGCGACCGCATCATCGTCGTCAACAAGATCGATGCGCAGGGCGTGGACCTGCAGGCACTGGTGGCGCGCATCCAGCAGGTGTTCGGCAAGGAATGCCTGCCGCTCAACCTGCCGTCGCAGAAGGGCGAGCGCGTGCTCGACTGCTTCTGGAAGATGAAGGACGACGGCCCGCCGCCGGATTTCTCGTCGATCGAGGCCGCGCACCGCGCGCTGGTGGAGCAGGTGGTGGAGGTGGACGCGGCATTCGTCGAGCGCTACCTCAATGACGGCGACGTCGACCCTGCCGAGCTGCACGCCCCGCTGGAGCAGGCGCTGCGCGAAGGCCACCTGGTGCCGATCTGCTTCGTCTCGGCGCGCACGGGCGCGGGCGTGCCCGAGCTGCTGGACGTCATCGAGCGGCTGCTGCCGGACCCGACCGAGAGCAATCCGCCGGCCTTCCTCGAAGGCGAGGGCGAAACCGCCAAGCCGGTGCAGGCCCTGCCGGACGCGGGCAAACACGTGCTCGCGCATGTCTTCAAGATCACGCAAGACCCCTACGTCGGCAAGATGGGGGTGATCCGCGTGCACCAGGGCACGATCACGCGCGACAGCCAGCTCTACGTGGGGGACGGACGCCGCCCTTTTAAAGTGGGCCACCTCTTCATGCTGCAGGGCCGGGAGCTGAAGGAGGTGGCGAAGGCGGTGCCCGGCGACCTCTGCGCGATCGCCAAGGTGGAGGACCTGCACTACGACGCGGTGCTGCACGATGCGGCGGAGGACGCGCACATCCACCTGAAGCCGCTGGAGTTTCCGCTGCCGGTGCACGGACTGGCGATCTCGCCCAGGCGCCGCGGCGACGAGCAGCGCCTGCACGACATCCTGATCAAGCTGGTGAGCGAGGACCCGTGCCTGCGCGTGGAGCACGCTGCGAGCACCAACGAAACCGTCGTCTACGGCCTGGGCGAGCTGCACCTGCGCACGCTGCTCGACCGCCTGACCGACGTGCACAACTGCCAGGTGGAGACGCGGCCGCCGCGCATCGCCTACCGCGAGACGATCACGGCCGCGGCCGAAGGCCACCACCGCCACAAGAAGCAGACCGGCGGCGCCGGCCAGTTCGGCGAGGTGTTCCTGCGCATCGAACCCCTGCCGCGGGGCGCCGGCTTCCAGTTCGCCGACGAGGTGAAAGGCGGCGCCATCCCGCACAACTTCATGCCGGCGGTGGAGAAGGGCGTGCGCCTGGCCATGGAGCAGGGCGTGATCGCGGGCTACCCGGTGGTGGACCTGAAGGTCGTGGTCTACGACGGCAAGCACCACACGGTGGACAGCAAGGAGATCGCGTTCGTCACTGCCGCCAAGAAGGCGCTGATGGCGGCGGTGCAGTCGGCGCGGCCCTGCGTGCTGGAGCCCATCGTCGACGTGGAGATCGCCACGCCGGAGCAGTACATGGGCGACATCACCGGCGACCTGGCGTCGCGCCGCGGACAGGTGAGCGGCACGCAATCGGCGAGCGCCGGCGCGTTGACGGTGCTGGCGCAGGCGCCGCTGTCGGAGCTGGCCAGCTACCAGTCGCGCCTGAATTCGCTGACCGGCGGACAGGGCCGCTACACCCTCGCCTTCAGCCACTACGAGCCGGTGCCCCCCACCGTGCAGGCGCAACTGGCCTCCCAGTACAAGGTGAAGGACGACGCCTGACGGCCGGGCCCGCGCCCCAAAAGGAAAACGCCCGCCCCGGGGGGGCAGGCGTTCCCTGCTTCTTCACACACACACTGACAGGCGCCTGCCCGTCAAGGCAGGCGCGGGAGATCAGCGACGGCCGCCGCCGCGCTCGTCGTCGTCGCGGCCACGGCCGCCACCACCGCCACCGCCGCGCTGCTCGCGCTCGGCGCGCTGCGGCTGTTGGCGCTGGGGCTGCTCGCGCTCGGCGCGTTGCGGCTGCTCACGCTCCATGCGTTGCGGCTGCTGGCGCTCCATGCGCTGCGGCTGCTCGCGCTCGACGCGCTGGGGACGCTCGGCCCGCTCGGCCCGCTCGGCACGCTCGGCACGCTCCGGACGTTCCGCACGCTCGGGACGCTGCGGGCGCTCTGCGCGTTCCGGACGTTCGGCGCGTTCCGGCCGTTCGGCGCGCTCCGGGCGCTGCTGCTGCACGCGCTCCTGGCGCTGCTCGCGCGCCTCGGGGCCACGGCCACCGCCGCGCTCGTCGCGGGCTTCCGGGCCCCGGCCTGGACGGTCCTCGCGGAAGCCCTGGCGCGCACCCTGGCGGTCCTCGCCACGCGGACTCGGGCGTCCACCGGCGCGGTCGTTGTCGTCTCCCCGGCGGCCACCGGCGCGATCGTTGTCACCACCACGCGGACTCGGACGGCCGCCTGCGCGGTCGTTGTCGTCTCCGCGGCGGCCACCGGCGCGGTCGTTGTCGCCGCCGCGCGGGCCCGGACGGCCACCGGCGCGGTCGTTGTCGTCTCCGCGGCGGCCACCGGCGCGGTCATTGCCGCCGCGGGCACTGGCGCGCACTTCCTGCTTGCGGCGCTCGGCAAAGTGCGCCCCGCCGGCGGTGTGCACGCGGGCCGGACGGGCTTGCAGGCGCACCACGGCGTTGCCGCGGATGGCACGCAGCTCGACCCGGTTGGGACGGTCCGGCACGAAGCCGATGCGGGCGCGGGCAATCACTTGCGCGTTGAGCGGGGCCCAGGCGCGGTACACCGGACGGCCCAGGCGGAAGTCGCCGATCTGCACCGCGGTCACGGCATAGGGGCGGCGGGCCCAGTAGTAGTTGGTGAAGCCGCGCGGATAGGCGCGCAGGTTGAAGCCGAAGTTGACGCCACCGATGTAGCGCGACGACACGCGGAAGTGCGGCCACCACACTTCACCGGGAGCCAGCGGATACCAGCCGACGCCGGGGCCGGAGCGCACCACCAGGTTGCCGCCGGGGCCGCCGCCGAGGAACACGACGAGCGCGGGCGAATAGACCGGGCGCGGCGCGAGCCGGCCGGGCACCCAGGCCCAGCGGTTGTGGATCTGGGCCCAGCGGCCGTAGTGGAAGGGCGCGAAACCCCAGGGAGCTTCGTCCACCCAGGTCCAGCCGTAGGGGGCCACGTGGGTCCAGCGGCCCTGGCGATAAGGCGCCCAGTTCTCGGGCGTGTTGCGCGGGTACCAGACGGCACCGTGCTCGGGGACCTGCTGCCAGTCACCATGCTGGTCGAGCTGCGAATAGCCGACCACGCCGCGCGGCACGTAGCGCGCCGAGACGGACTGTTCTTCGGCGCGGTTGCGCTCGCCGGCCCACTGCGCGAGGTCGTCCGGACGATAGCCCGGCGCCTGCGCCTGCGCGAGCGAACGGCCGCCGTAGGCGGCGGTCTGGCCGGCAGCCAGCTGGACCGACTGCGCGCCGTCACCGAACACGGTGGCCGAGCCGCTGATCACGGTCACGCGGGTGTAGCCCGCCTTGTCGTCCACGTCCACGCGCACTTCGCCGGGCTGCATCATGCGCACCGCGACGTTCGGCGTGTCGATCTCGAAGTTCTCGTCCTGCTGGAGGTCGCGCACCCGTGCGTTCAGCGAGCCCTGCTCCACGATCAGCTGGGAACCCCGGTCGTCCAGCGCGCTGACGCCCACGTGCGTTTCACTGCCGACGTGCAGCGTGGCCGTGTCGAGTTGCAGCTCGGCACGCGCTCCGCGGTCGGTCCAGAGGCGGTCGCCGTCGACCAGCGGACGGTTCTGCGGCAGCTCGATCCAGTCGTCCTCACCCTCGGGGGCAAACACGACTTCTCCCTGGCGGGCGCTGACGTGCGCCACCCGGCCAGGCGGGTCGGCTTCCTCCTCGCCACCCTGGGCGGGCTGCTGCGCGAAAGCGGCCGTTGCGAACCAGGACAGCACGAGCGCGGCCAGCCAGGGCAAGCGGCGCCAGAAAGATCTGTAAGTCATAAGGTGCATGGCAGGCTGTGAAAGAACTGGAGATGTTCCCTCAACGCGCTACCCCCCCAGGTGGGAGTAAACCCTTTGTAAAGATAAAGGGGACTTGGATGCAGTGAACACCAAGGTTCGTGATTTCCGCACGGCTTTCCTGGCTCGGCGGGCTCCGTTGCTGCGGCGCAGCGAGTCCATCGGTTTCGGGCAAAAGCGTTTCGACTTGGCATGCTAACGATCGAGGCGTAGTCTCGCTGCCGGCCTGCG
>JAJNBO010000134.1 GCA_021156245.1 Ramlibacter sp.
CACGCGGCGAGCACCAGCGCCACGCCCGGCACCATGCCCGCCGTGACGGGCTCCCCGAGGAACAGCGCGCCCCAGCTCACGCCGAACATCGGGATCATGAAGGCCGACGACGTGGCGGCGCTCGCCGGGATCTCCCGCATCAGCCGCATGCTGAGCCAGTACATGAAGCCCGAAGTCACCGTGCCCAGCACCCCCAGCGCCAGCATCGCTTCCATGCGCAGCTGGATCGCCGGCGCCGCGGCGACGGCGGGGAGCAACAGCAGCAGCGCGCCCGCCACGTGCACGGCGGCAGAAGCGGGCAAGGCGTCGTGCGCCATGGTGGCCCGCTTCATCAGGATCGCCCCGAAGCCGTAGCTGGCCGAGGCCGCCGTGCACGCCAGCACCGCCAGGATCACGCGCCAGTCCGGCGCCACCGGCCCGAGCCGCACCAGCAAGGCGACGCCCGCGAGTCCCGCCGCGCAGCCCAGCAGCTTGCGGCCCGTCAGGCGCTCGCGCTCGAACAGCGCGCCCGCGACCACGCCGAACAGGGGCGCGGTGGCATTCAGCACCGCTGAATAGCCGGCGGGCAATACCAACCCGGCCCAGTTGAACAGGACGAAGGGCGCACCGACCGTCAGCGCGCTGAGCAGCGCGATGGCACCCCAGTGCCGGCGCGCGGGCCAGGCCTGCCGCAGCACGCGCATCAGGACGCCGAGCACGATGGCCGCAAGGGCGCAACGCAGGCAGGCCATCGGCCAGGGCCCGAACGCCGGGGCGGCGATGCGGATGAGCGGAAAGGACGCGCCCCAGACGGCGGAGAGGAAGAGGAGCTGGAGGAAGTGGCGGGCCTGCATGCGAGACCGCGATTGTCCCCGGTCGGGCACCCGCCCGCTGGTTCAGATGTGGAAGGCGCGCCGGTTGGCGGGGCTCACCAGGTCCTGGTACTCGGGGTGCTTGCGCAGGTAGCCGGCGATGAACTGGCACACCGGGATGGCCGCGATCCCGCGGCGCCGCACCTCGTCGAGCGCATAGGCGGCCAGCTTCGAGCCCAGCCCGCGGCCTTCGAAGCCGGGAACGGTTTCGGTGTGCGTGAACAGCAGCGCGTTGGACAGCACGTTGTACTCCGCATAGGCGGCGAGCTTGCCGCCGGCGTGCAGTTCGAAGCGATGCTGCTGCGGGTTGTCGGCCAGCGCGATGTCGTCAGGGTTCTGGTCAGGCATGGCCCATCCTACGATGCACTACCATTTCACGCATGGACCTCTCAAGATTCCCCCGTCGCCGCTACACGCCCTTCGCGACTCCCATCGAATTCCTCCCCAACTTCACCAAGGCCCTGGCCGCCAGCTGCCCCGGGGGCGCCGGCCCGCGCATCTGGATCAAGCGCGACGACATGCTCGGCCTGTTCCCGGGCGGCAACAAGACCCGCAAGCTGGAGTTCCTGGTGGCCGACGCGCTCGCGCAGGGCGCGGACACGCTGGTGACCTGCGGCGCGCCGCAGTCCAACCACTGCCGGATCACGCTGGCCGCCGCGGTGAAGGAGGGGCTGAAGTGCCGCTTCGTCATCGAGGAGCGCGTCGCCCAGAGCTACAAGCCCGATGCCAGCGGCAACAACTTCATGTTCCGCCTGCTTGGCGTCGAGGCGATCACCGTCGTTCCCGGCGGCAGCAACATGGCCGCCGAGATGCAGAAGGTGGCCGATGCGGTGACCGCCGAAGGCCGCAAGGCCTACATCATCCCCGGGGGCGGCTCCAACGCCATCGGCGGCCTCGGCTACGTGGCTTGCGCGCAGGAACTGCAGGAGCAGTTGTTCGAGCAGGGCCTGCGCATCGACCGGGTCGTGGTCGGCTCCGGCAGCTCCGGCACGCACGGCGGCATGGTCGCCGGTTTCCTGGGCAACCAGATCCGGATCCCCATCACCGGCATCGGCGTCAGCCGCGATCCGGCCGACCAGGCGCCCCTGGTGCTGAAGGAAGCGCAGGCCGTGCTGGACCTGCTGGGCGTGCCGCTGAAAGTGAAGCCGGAGGACGTGCAGTGCGTGGGCGGCTTCTGGCAGCCGAAGTACTCGGTGCCCAACGCGCGCATGCGCGAAGCCGTGCAGATGCTGGCCCGCACCGAAGCGATCCCGCTCGACCCGGTCTACACCGGCAAGATCATGGCCGGCCTGATCGGCATGGCGCGCAGCGGCGCACTGAAGGCAGACGAGAACGTTCTGTTCCTGCACACCGGCGGGCTGCCATCGCTGCATGCCTACGAGGCGGACGTGCTGGGCGACACGGAGCTTCCCGCCTAACGCGCCGCCACGGTCGAGCACCCGCCCCACGGCTCAGCCGCGGTTGGGCATACTCGCGGCTCCACCGGGAAGGGCAGTGAATACCTTGACTCTCAGACCAGCCGGTCTCCTGCAGGTGCCGGCGCGCCTGAAGGCCGATGTCGGCGCCACGAGCCTGCGAGCGCTGCGCATCTTCGTGGTGGCGTGCGCCGGCGTGGCCCTGCTGCTGTTCATTGCCTTCGCCGGCTACCGCTACCAGCAGATGCAGCGCGAGGCCGAGGTCCGGATGCAGCGGACGCTGGCGATCGCGCACGAGCACGCCCTGCGCCTGCTGGACACCAACGAGACGCTGCTCCGCTACGCCCTGGCGCTGGTGCGCGAGGACGACGACAGCCGCGTGCTGGCGCAGCGCCAGGCGATCCATGCGCAGCTGCGCGAGATGGCCGCGCGGCAGCCGCATATCCAGTCGATCTGGGTGCGGGGACCGGATGGGAAGCCCCTTGTCTCCAACCGTTCGGCCGAACCGGCCCAGGACGCGGATGTCTCCGACCGGCCGTACTTCGCGTGGCACAGGGACAAGCGCGGGGGCGTCTTCATCAGCGGCGTCATGGAGGCGCCGGGGTCGCGCTTCTTCAACATCAGCCGCGGCCGCTACCGCAGCAACGGCGACTTCGCGGGTGTCGTGTCCGTGGGCCTGTCCTCCAGTTACTTCGCGCAATTCCACGCGCAGCTCGCGGCGGACGAACCCGGCGTGGCGCTCACCCTGTTCCGTGACGACGGAGTGGTCTATTCGCGCTGGCCGGAGCTGGCCGGTCAGCCTCCCCGCATGTCGCCCAAGGGCGAGGTGCTGTCGAGGGTGCTCGCCGGGGAAACGTCCGGCGTCATCCGCAGCGTGTCTTCGCTGGACGGCCAGCAGCGGCTGATCCTGTTCCGCAAGCTGGGTGACTACCCGGTCTACATCGGCATCGGCCGCGAACTCGCCTTGATCCGCACCGGGTGGATGGCGGAGCTGGCGCGCGTGGCGGGCTTCGTGATGGCGCCCGTGCTGCTGCTCGTGTTCGCCGCCTACGTGGCGCTGCGGCGCACGCGCGACGCGCTCGACGCGGCTCGCCGCCTGCAGGAGGAATCCGTCGCCCGGCGGCAGGTCGAGGAGGCGCTGCTGCAGGCGCAGAAGATGGAGGCGCTCGGCCGCCTGACCGGGGGCGTGGCCCACGACTTCAACAACGCGCTGATGGTCATCGCCGGCAATCTCCACCTGCTGCGACTGGCGCAGCCATCGGCGCCCGCGAAATACGCGGATGCGATCGGCCGCGCCGTGGAGTCGGCGACCAAGCTCACCCGCCAACTGCTGGCCTTCTCGCGGCGCCAGGCCCTCGCGCCCGAGGTGATCTCGCTGCAGGAGCGCCTGCCCTCGCTGCGGGACCTGCTGCAGCCCACGCTGGGAAGTTCGGTCGCCCTGGAGATCGACGTGGAGCCGGCGACCCCCGCCATCGTCGTCGATCCGGCCGAGCTGGAGCTCGCGCTGATCAATCTCGCGGTCAATGCACGGGACGCCATGCCGGACGGCGGCCGCTTCCGGCTGGCCGCGGGAGGCACGAAGGCGGCTGCGGGGCCGCAGGTCTGGATCGAAGCAGCGGACACCGGCGAGGGCATGCCGGCCGGAGTCGCGGCCAAGGCGTTCGAGCCCTTCTTCACGACCAAGCCGCTCGGCAGGGGAACGGGCCTGGGCCTGAGCCAGGTGCAGGCCCTATGCCGCCGCGCGGGCGGCGACGCCACGCTGTCGTCCGAGCCGGGACGCGGCACGCGCATCCGGCTGCACTTTCCCCCGTCCGAACTGCTGCCCGCGTCCGCCAGCGCGGCGCCGGTCGACGCCACCCCGATCGGCAAGTCGGTGCTCCTCGTGGAAGACAACCCGGAGGTGGCCGCCGTGATCGTGCCGGTGCTGGAGAAGCTCGGCTGCCAGGTCGTTCACCGGGACTCCGCCGAGGGCGCGGTCGAGTGCCTGGCCGTCGGCGACGTCCGCGTCGACCTGCTGCTGACCGACGTCGTCATGCCAGGAGGCGCGGACGGCGTCGAACTGGTCGAGCACGTCAAGAAGCGCCATCCCGCGCTGAGGGTGCTGGTGATGACGGGGTATGCCGAGCGCATCGACACCATCGCGGCGATGGGCTACGAAGTGCTGCCGAAACCGTTCACGCCGCGCAGCCTGTCCGAGGCCTTGCAACGCGTGCTGGCCCGGTAGGGCCGCCTATTCCGCGGTGATGCCGTTCTGCTTGATCAGCGCGCCGTACCTGGCGAGCTGCGCGCGCGTGGTCGCTCCAAGCTCCTCCGGCGTGCTGCCGCGCGGTGTCAGGCCTTGCGCGTGCAGCTTCTCGCGCACTTCGGGATCGGCCAGCGCCTTCTGGACCTCGGCGGCGAGGCGCTGGTTGATGTCGCCGGGCGTGCCAGCCGGCGACATGATCGCGAACCAGGAATTGAACTCGAAGCCGGGCATGCCCGACTCCGACACGGTCGGCACGTCGGGAAACTGCGGCATGCGGCGCGGCGTTGTCACGCCGATCATGCGGACCTTGCCCGCCTTCACCAGCGAAGTGACCGTGGCGATGCCCTGGAACGCGGCATCCACCTCCTTGCCGCCCACGCCCATCGCGGCCTGCGTCGCGCCCTTGTAGGGGACGTGCTTCATCTGCAGGCCGGCCTGCGACGCGAACAGCGCCATGGCGATGTGCTGGGGGCTGCCGTTGCCGCCGGAGCTGTAGTTCAGCTTGCCGGGGTCCTTCTTCGCCGCGGCGATGAGATCGGCCGCGCTCTTCTCCCGCGCGTCGGTCGGCACGACCAGTCCCCATTCCACCGTGGCCACCAGCGACACCGGTTCGAAGTCCTTCAGGATGTCCCACGGCATCTTCGCCGTCAGGTTGGGCACCATCGTCATGATGCTGTCGTTGAAGCCGCCGATGGTGTAGCCGTCGGGCGCAGCCTTGGCCACCTCGCCGGCGCCGATGAGTCCGGCCGCCCCCGGCTTGTTGTCCACGACGATGGGCTGGCCCATGTTTTGCCCCATCTTCTGCGTGACGATGCGGGCGGCGGCATCCACCGCGCTGCCAGCCGCCAAGGGCACGACCATGCGGATGGGCTTGCTCGGCCAAGCCTGCGCGTGCGCGGCGCCGGCGCAGAGGGCGGCCAGCAGGGCCAGGGTGGTGCGGCGGGTCGGGGTCATGCTCGTCTCCTTGGGTGTCTTGTTCAGGCGTCCTGCAGCAGCGGGATGCCGAGATCGCGCGCCAGCGCATCGAGTTGCGTGCGCAAGGCCGGGGGCAGCAGGAGGCCGTCGCGTTCGTTCGCCATGCGCTTGGCGTGGCTCTGTTCGCCGGGCATCCAGATTCGGTCCACGCCGGGCATGCGCTCGGCGCCGCGCAGTTCGCGCACCAGCTTGTCGACGCGCGCCTTGAAGTCCGCCACCTCGCCGAAGGCATCCGGGTCGATCACGAGGATCGCCTGTCCCGTGTTGGTGATGGTGGTGTCGTCCTTGTTGAAGTCCACGACTTCGCTGCCCATGGCCGCGCCGTTCAGCGTGCCGGCCAGCAGCCCGACGACCATCGCCAGGCCGTAGCCCTTGTAGCCGCCGATCGGCAGCAGGAAGCCTTCGTCGGCGCGCTGCGGGTCGGTCAGCGGCGCGCCGGTGCGGTCGATCATCCAGCCTTCGGGCATCTGCTCGCCGCGCTGGGCCTTCGCCTTTACCTTGCCATAGGCCGTGACGGTGGTCGCCATGTCCAGCACCACCGCCGGCTCCTCGCCGGCGGGCACCGCCACCGCGATGGGATTTGTCGACAGCAGCATGTCCAGCCCGCCCCAGGGCGGCAGGTGGTTGGCGTTGCCGACGGCGAAATACATGCCGACCATGTCGTGCGCGAGCGCCATGCGTGCGTACAGCGAAGCAGGCCCCGCATGGTTGGAAAGCCGCGAGCCGACCCACGCCACGCCGCAGCGGCGCGCCTTCTCGATGGCGAGCTCCGTGGCCTGCTTCATCACGAGGTGGCCCATGCCGTTGTCGCCATCGAGCAGCGCCATCGCGGGCTTTTCCTTGAGCACGCGGATCCGCGGCTCCAGGTTGATGCCGCCGGCGCGGATGCGGCGCGCGTAGGGCGCAAGGCGGATGACGCCATGGCCGTCGGAGCCCTGCACCTCCGCCTGCGTCATGAGCTCCGCGACCGTCAGCGCGTCGGCCGCGGGCAGTCCGAGCCGCTCGAACGCGGCGGTGAGGAAGCGGCAAACCTGCGCCGCGGCGAATCGGGTGTCAGGCATCGGACATTCTTTGCTGGAGCGCCTGCACGGCGCAATCGGGACTGCTGAGGACGGGGCAGGGAAGGTGGGCCTGCGTTTCGGCGCGCGCGGCGGCCATCGAGAACTGCGCCAGCATGACCGCGTCGCAGTCCCGCAGCGCGCCCGCTGCCCCGGCGATCTTGCGGTGGTGATCGGCGGCTTCGCCACGTGCGAGATCGTCCATCGCTTCGGGCACGAACACCGTGCGGATGGCGACGGGCACGTCCCGCTCGCGTGCCAGTTGCGCCAGCTCCGCGGACATCGACGGCAGGGAGGCCTGGAAGGTGGCGACCAGTCCGAGTTGCAACACACGTCCCGGCCGGTGCAGGGCGAG
>JAJNBO010000552.1 GCA_021156245.1 Ramlibacter sp.
ACACCGTGATGGAGCCGCCCAGCAGCGGCTTGTCGCCGCCGGCCGCTTCGTACTGGTTCAGGAAGTTCACCGCGTCGGCGCCGCCCAGCACCAGCAGCAGGGCATCGACGTCCTTCGGGATGCGCGCGATCACCGACGAGTAGTCCTTGCCGCCCAGCGGCACCCAGGCCTTGACCGGCACCTTGCCGCCGGCGCCGCAGAACTCGGTCATGAAGCCCTGCACCTGGGAGTAGGGGAAGGAATAGTCCTCGGCGATGACCATCACCCGCTTGTAACCCTTGGCCATGGCCGCCTTGCCCAGGCCCACCATCCACTGTCCGCCCTCCGTATTGAAGCGGAAGAAGTTGGGACTGGGGTTCTCCAGCGTGGTCGCCTGCGCGCCCGAGCCGCCGTTGATGAAGGTGACCTGCGGCTGCGTCTTGGAGTAGTCCTTGACCGCGATGCCTTCGCCGCCGGACAGCGGGCCGACCAGGATGTCGACCTTGTCCTGTTCCACCAGTTTGCGCGCGGAGTTCACCGCGACGTCGGGCTTGGCATCGGACGAAGCCTTGATCATCTCGATCTTGCGCCCGGCCACCACGCCGCCACGCTCCTTGATCGCGAGCTCGGCGCCGCGCATGCCGTCGGCGCCGCCAGCCGCGAACGGGCCCTCGAGCGTGGCCAGCACGCCGAGCTTGAGGGGGGCGCCCTGCGCCCAGGCGCCACCCGTGAAGGTCGCGGCGAATGCGGCCGCCGCCAGGCCGCTCAGCAGGAATCTCTTGTGCACGCTTATCTCCTTGGGAAATGTGCGCTCAGCGCAACGAGGTTGAGGCGGACCGCCCGCCCTGCAGGCGCGCACGCAGGTGCGCCCACAGGCCGAGCAGGCCGTCGGGGGAAAACAGGACGATGGCGAGGAAGGCGACGCCGATGACCAGGTTGAAGCGTTCGCGGTCGATCACGTCGACCGCGAAGGTCTGGAGCAGCACGAAGACGATGGCGCCCAGGAAGGGGCCGATGGGGTGGCGCATGCCACCGAGCACGGCGATCACCAGCACGTTGATCAGCCACGAGGTGCCGACCGATCCGGGAGTGATGAGGCCGTTGTACCAAACGAGCAGCACGCCGCCGACGGAGGCGATGAGGCCGGCGACGGCATAGGCCGCGACACGGTGGGCCGTGACGTTGTAGCCCAGTGCGTTCATGCGCCGCGGGTTGTCGCGGATGCCCTGCAGCGCGACGCCGAAAGGTGCGCGCGCCATGTACTTGACGGCGAAGTAGCCGAGAAGTGCGAGCGACAGCGCCAGAAAGTAGAAGTACACCGGCGAGCGCCAGTCGATGCCCAGCACCGTCGGCGGGTGGACCTTCTGGAAGCCCTGGAAGCCGTTGAACACCGTGTAGTTCTGCAGGCACAGGTAGTAGAAGGCCACGCCCATGGCCAGCGTGATCATGATGGTGTAGGCGGCGAACAGGGCGATCGGCCACGGCCAGCCGAGGCTGATGGCGGTGCTGCTGGTTCCGAGGATCGCCAGGGTGTAGCCGGCGACGCCCGCCACGGTCATCTGCGCCAGCGACACCATGCCGCCGTAGCCGGAGAGGAACATCAGCGACAGCGCGACGAGGCCGAGCGCGAGGCTCTGTCCGGCGACCTGGAAGGTGAGGAAGGGCGAGGCCACGAAGGGCAGCACCAGCAGGCCGACGAGGACGACGATGTGGTGGGGTGAAATCGCGTCCCGAATCCGCTCCCACGTAGGCCGGGTTTCGCCCGCAGGCGAACCCCGGCGGCCATTGATCGCACTGGATTGCCCGGGTGCGGCTTCGCGCGCAACCCGGCCTACGGGATCGATCCCGACATTCATCGCTTTGCGCCAACGTGCCGCACTCATGCCGCCCTCCCCAGCAACCCTCGCGGCCGGAACGCCAGCACCAGCACCAGGATCACGAAGGTGAACACCACGCTGTACGTCGGCGCGTAAGCCAGGCCATACGTCTCGGCCAGCCCCAGGATCACCGCCCCCAGCGCCGCACCGACCACGCTGCCCATGCCGCCGACGATGACGACGATCAACGAGGCCAGCAGCAAGCGCGTGTCCTCGCCCGGCACCATCGACAGTTCCACCGCGCCGATCACGCCGCCGAGTCCGGCGAGGCCGGCGCCCAGTGCGAAGGTGATCGCGAACACCAGGTTCACGTTGACGCCCGCCGCGGACAGCATGCCGCGGTCGTCGACGCCGGCGCGGATCATCATTCCGACCCGCGTGCGATTGAGCAGCAACCACAGCCCCACACCGATCGCGATGCCCATGCCGAGCAGGCTGAGGCGGTAGGCGGAATACGCGTTGATGATCGGGATGCCGCGGATCGGCCCCTGCAGCCAGGCGGGCGCTTCCATCTGGTGGACCTGCGCCGTGAAGATCCAGATCAGGAGGTCGGCGACCACCACCGACAGGCCGATCGTCACCATCGTCTGGCGCAAGTCCTGGTTCTGCATGTGGCGCAGCACCAGCACCTGCAGCAGCAGGCCGGCGAGCGCTGCCACCGCGAAGCCGGCGGCGATGCCGAGGATCCACCAGCCGGTCTTCTCCGCCACGATGAAGCCGATGTAGCCGCCCAGCAGGTAGAGCGATCCGTGCGCCAGGTTCACGTTGCGCATCAGGCCGAATACCAGCGTGAAGCCGCTGGCGACGATGAAGTAGAGGGATGCGAGCGTCAGGCCGTTGAGGAGCGTGACGAGGAACAGGCGCGCGTTGTCGAATAGCGCCCAGAGGGAGAAGACGAGGATCGGGCCGCCGATGAGGAGCCAGGGGAGCAAGCCACGCCAGGAGATCTGCCGTTGCCACGGACCGTCATTCCCGCGAAGGCGGGAATCCAGGGCGCCCGGAACCCGAATTCGGGAGCTCTGGGTTCCCGCCTGCGCGGGAACGACGGGCGGCCCCGCCTCCGCGGGGGTGACGACGCTGGTGCTCATGCCGCCCACCTCATCTCACGCTCGGCTTCCATCTCCGGCGACTTGGCGAAAACCCCGTCCTTCATCACCGCCAAAATGCGCTTGGGGTCCCGCAGGATCGCGATGTTGGCCAGCGGGTCGCCGTCCACCAGCAGCAGGTCGGCCAGGTAGCCTTCCTTCACCTGGCCGAGCTCGTGGCCGCGCATCATGATCTCGCCGCCGTACACGGTGGCGCAGCGGATCGCCTCGGCCGGCGTGAAGCCC
>JAJNBO010000135.1 GCA_021156245.1 Ramlibacter sp.
CTCCCTCAACCAGCCCCAAGCCGCCGACCGCATCGAGTCCGCGGTGAAGGACGTGCTGTCCCAGGGCCTGCGGACGGCGGACATCTTCTCCGAAGGCACCCGCAAGGTCGGCACCCGTGAGATGGGTGACGCCGTCGTGGCCGCCATCACGAAGAAGACCACCAAGAGCTAGACAAGCTCCGGTTCGTCGCGCCCTTCCCCGGCCGAACGAGCCGGGGGACACAGGATCCAACTGAAAGGGCGCCACGATGAAACTCACGAACGGACAACAACCGCTGGTCGGCCTCGTCGGCTGGCGCGGCATGGTCGGCTCGGTCCTGATGGACCGCATGCAGGCCGAAGGCGACTTCGGCCTGATCGAGCCCGTCTTCTTCTCCACTTCCAACGCCGGCGGCAAGGCCCCGGCCCAGGCGAAGAACGAGAAGACGCTGAAGGACGCGTTCGACTTGGACGCCCTGAAGAAGTGCGACATCGTCATCACCGCGCAAGGCGGTGACTACACCACCGAGGTCTTCCCCAAGCTGCGCGCGGCCGGCTGGAACGGCCACTGGATCGACGCCGCCTCCACGCTGCGCATGAAGGATGACGCGGTCATCATCCTCGACCCCGTCAACCTGCCCGTCATCAAGAACGCGCTCGGCAAGGGCGGCCGCAACTGGATCGGCGGCAACTGCACCGTCAGCTGCATGCTGATGGGCGTGGGCGCGCTGTACAAGGCGGGGCTGGTGGAGTGGATGACCAGCATGACGTACCAGGCGGCTTCGGGCGGCGGCGCCCAGCACATGCGCGAGCTGCTCACGCAGTTCGGCACGCTGAACGCGGAAGTGCGCAGCCTGCTGGACGACCCCAAGTCCGCCATCCTCGAGATCGACCGCAAGGTGCTGGGCCGCCAGCAGTCCATGACCGGCGAAGAGACCGCCAACTTCGGCGTGCCCCTGGGCGGCTCGCTGATCCCCTGGATCGACAAGGACCTGGGCGGCGGCGTCTCGCGGGAAGAATGGAAGGCCGGCGCCGAGACCAACAAGATCCTGGGCCAGGGCGCGGGCTTCGGCACCGCCGCCGTGCCGGTCGACGGTTTCTGCGTGCGCGTGGGCGCCATGCGTTGCCACAGCCAGGCCCTCACCTTCAAGCTGAAGAAGGACGTGCCGCTGGCCGACATCGAGGCCATGATCGCCGCCGACAACCCGTGGGCGAAGGTCGTGCCGAACACGCGAGAGGCGACGCTGCAGGCCCTCACGCCCGTTGCGGTCACCGGCACGATGGACGTGCCGGTCGGCCGCATCCGCAAGCTGGCGATGGGCCCCGAGTACGTGGGCGCCTTCACCATCGGCGACCAGTTGCTCTGGGGCGCCGCGGAGCCCTTGCGCCGCATGCTGCGAATCCTGCTCGAAGCCTGAGATCGTTGCAGCGCGACAACAAGAGAGACGGCCACACGGTGCGCGCAGGTGCTGCGCGGACGTTAAGAGGTGTCTCAGCTTGTCAGCCTATGTCGTTGCTGTTATGGTCCTTTTTCGAATTAAGCCTCAGGCGATGGGCCGCATGAAGAGAACAAGACTGCCTTCGAAACGAGCAGTGGGGACGACGACATCGAGGAGCTTGCCGAAGCTGCGTCTGTCCACGCTGGCGCTCGCGGCGGCTGTCACTTTCGGTTTCGCGACCCCTGACGCGCTCGCCCTTGCACTCGGTCGCGTGACCGTGCAATCGGCGCTCGGCGAGCCGCTGCGCGCCGAAATCGACGTGCCGCAGATCACCCCCGAGGAGGTGTCGTCGCTGCGCGCCAACATCGCGGAGCCGCCCATCTTCCGCGAAAAGGGACTGGACTACAGCCAGGCGCTGTCCGGCGTGACCATCACGCTGCAGCGCCGCGCCAACGGCAGCTACTTCCTGCAGCTGTCCAGCGACCGCCCGGTGAACGACCCGTTCGTGGACGTGATCCTCGACGCCACTTGGCAGTCGGGCCGCGTGCAGCGCGACTTCACCATGCTGTTCGACCCGCCGGCCGGTCGGCAGGCCGCGCCCGCCGCCCCGCTTTCCGCGCAGGTCACGCCCGCCGCTCCGGCACCGGCGCCCGCGCAGGGCACGACGCCTGCACCGGCCGCTGCTGCCCCGGCGCCCGCGCCGCGTGCGGCCACTGCTCCGTCTACCGGCGGCGCGGCCACCGCTCGCGCGCCCGCTCCTGCTGCGTCTCCATCTCCATCTCCATCTCCCTCTCCCGCACCGGCGCCCGCTCGCGCCGCTGCTCCGGCGCTGACCGGCGAATCCAGCGGCAAGCGCGTCACCGTGCAGAGCGGCGACACCGCCGGCAAGCTGGCCTCCGCCAGCAAGCCGGCCAGCGTTTCGCTGGACCAGATGCTCGTGGCGATGCTGCGCGCCAATCCGGACGCCTTCATCGACGGCAACGTCAACCGGCTGAAGTCCGGCGCCGTGCTGGACATCCCCTCCGGCGAACAGGCCAGCGGCATCGCGCCCGACGAAGCCCGGCAGACGGTCGTGGCCCAGAGCCGCGACTTCAACGAATTCCGTCGCCGCCTGGCCGAAGGCGTGCCCGGCACTGCCGCGCCCAGCGCCAGCCGCCAGGCCTCCGGCACCGTGCAGGCGCAGGTGGAAGACCGGAAAGCCTCCACCGCCAGCCCCGACAAGCTGACGCTGTCCAAGGGCGCCGTGCAGGGCAAGCCGTCCACGGCGGACCAGATCGCCCGCCAGCGCTCGAGCCAGGACGCGGCCGCGCGCGTGGCGGAGTTGAACAAGAACATCGCGGACCTGAACAAGCTGGCCGGCACGCCCGCCGGTGCCGGGTCCGGCACGGGCAGCGGTACGGGCACGCGTCCGGCCGCCGGCGTCACCGCGCCGCCCGGCGTCACCGCCCCCGCCGCCACGGCTCCGGCCACGGCATCGGCGCGCGCCGCATCCGCAGCCGTGCCGGCCGCCGTGACCGCCGCGCCGGCTCCCGCGCCCGCGGCGACGCCGGCTCCCGCACCGGCGCCCGTCGCCACCGCACCGGCGCCCGCCGCAGCGGCATCCGCTCCGGCCGCTCCTGCGCCGGCTGCAGCCGCTCCGACCCCCGCACCTGCACCGACCGTGGCCGCAACCACGCCGGCTGCCGCCACTCCCGACAGCCCGGCCTCCGCGGCGATGGCCGCCACGCCGGTCGCCAACCCCGCGCAAGCCGGGACGAGCGCTCCCGTGGTAGCCGCCAAGCCGGCCGCCCCCAAGCCCGCGCCGGCCGCGATGCCGCCGGAGCCGAGCATCCTGGACGACGTGCTCGAGAACCCGCTGATCCCGGCGCTGGCGATCGGCTTGCTGATCGTGCTGGCCGGCTTCGGCTTCTACAAGTTCCGCGAGAAGCGCAAGACCGCCTCGGTCGACAGCTCCTTCCTCGAAAGCCGCCTGCAGCCCGACTCCTTCTTCGGCGCCAGCGGCGGCCAGCGCATCGACACCGCGGAGACGAACAATCCGACCGGCTCCTCGATGGTCTATTCGCCCAGCCAGCTGGATGCAGCGGGCGACGTCGACCCGGTCGCCGAAGCCGACGTGTACCTTGCCTACGGCCGCGACCTGCAGGCCGAGGAAATCCTCAAGGAAGCCCTGCGCATCAACCCGCAGCGCGTGGCCATCCACGGCAAGCTGCTCGAGATCTACGCCAAGCGACGCGACGCGAAGGCCTTCGAAGTGGTCGCCGCCGAGGCCTACACCCTCACGCAAGGCTCCGGCCCCGAGTGGGAACACATCTGCGAACTCGGTCGCGAGCTCGACGCCTCGAACCCGATGTACCGCCCAGGCGGGCAGCCCGTGGCCGGTGCGGCGGCAGCGGCGGCCGCGGCCACCGCCACCAGCTTCAACGCCACCCGGCCGATCCAGGCGCAGCCTGCGGCCGCGTCGGATATCGACCTCGACCTGGATTTCTCGCTGGGTGACGAGCCGGAGACGGTGGCGCCCGCCGCCCCGCCGGTCGTGATGCCGCCGTCCGGCCGCCCGCCTGCGGCAGCCGCGCCCGCGCCCATGGACTTCTCCGCCGCGCCGAGCCTGGAACTGCCGGCTTCGCACCAGGCGACGCAGCCTGTGCGGCTGGAGACGCCCGACCTGACGCTCAACGAGAACAGCCTCAACTTCGACCTGCCGCCGCCCGCGGCGGCACCGACGGCACAGGCAGCGCCCGCACCGGCCGCCGCGCCGAAGGGGGACATGCTGGAGTTCGACCTGGGCGGCCTGTCGCTGGACCTGCCTCCGAGCGCACCCGCTCCCGCCCCCAGCCCGGCCCCCGTGGCTGCCGCTGCACCGTCCATGACCCTGGATCCGCTGCCCGCCGTCGGTGGCTCGGACACGGACCTGGCCGACGCCGGCGACAGCCCGCTGGCGACCAAGCTGTCGCTCGCCGAGGAGTTCAACGCCATCGGCGACACCGACGGCGCGCGCAGCCTGGCCGAGGAAGTGCTGGCCGAAGCGTCGGGCGACCTGAAGTCGCGCGCCCAGCGCCTGCTGGCCGAAATCGGCTGACGAGGGTTGGGAACGCCCGCCCCGTAGGCGGGGGTGACGCAGGAACCCCAGCCCGCGCGAAAGCTGGGGGCCGCTTCGCTCACCACCAGCCTACGAAAGCATCCCGGTGAGACTCGCCCTCGGCATCAGCTACAACGGACAGGCCTACGACGGCTGGCAGAGCCAGCCGTCCGGACGCACCGTGCAGGACCACCTCGAGTCCGCCCTCTCCCGCTTTGCCGCGCAACCCGTCACCACCGTCTGCGCCGGCCGCACCGACGCAGGCGTGCACGGCCTGATGCAGGTCGTCCACCTGGACACGCCGGTGCAGCGCGAAGACTTCTCCTGGGTGCGCGGGACCAACACCTTCCTGCCGCCCGACATCGCCGTGCAATGGGCGAAGCCGGTGCCCGATGCCTTCCATGCGCGCAACAGCGCTCGGGGCCGCCGGTATGCCTACGTGCTGCTGGAATCGCCGGTGCGGCCGAGCGTGGACGCCGGCCGCGTGGGCTGGGTCTTCCGCCCGCTCGATGGCGAGGCCATGCGTGAAGCCGCGTCGTACCTGGTGGGGGAGCACGACTTCACCTCCTTCCGCGCCTCGTCCTGCCAGTCCCCCACGCCCGTCAAGACGCTGGAGCCGGTGCGCATCAGCCGCAGTGGCGCCTACTGGCGATTCGAGTTCCAGGCCAATGCCTTCCTGCACCACATGATCCGCAACGTCATGGGATGCCTGGTGTACGTCGGCCAGGGCGTGCATCCGCCGGCGTGGATGCGCGAAGTCCTGCAAGCACGCAGCCGCGACGCCGCCGCGCCCACTTTCTCCCCGGACGGCTTGTATTTCATGGGACCGCTGTACGAGCCGCACTGGGGCTTGCCGAGCCAGGTGCCTGCGTATGATTGGTTGCCATGAGCCCGACGGTCCGCCCCAAGGCGAATACCGCAGTGCGCAGCACGGAGGTTTCCGAATGACCGCGCAGCAGCAGCCCCTCGCCCATCGCACGCGGATCAAGATCTGCGGGCTGACGCGCGAGCAGGATGTCGAAGCGGCCGTCGAAGCAGGCGCCGACGCCGTGGGCTTCGTGCTGTACGCGAAGAGCCCGCGCTTCGTCAACGCCGCGCGCGCCGCGCAGCTGGCGCGGGTGCTGCCGCCCTTCGTCACGCCGGTGCTGCTGTTCGTCAACGAGCCCGTGGAGTCCGTGCGTGCCGCCTGCGACCTGGTGCCGGCGGCGATGCTCCAGTTCCACGGCGACGAAACGCCGGAGCAGTGCCGCGCGGCGAGCGGCGGCACCCGCCCCTACATGCGTGCCGCCCGCATCCCGCTGGACGAGGCGACCCCCTTCGACTTGGTAAGATTCGCCTCTGAGCATTCCCAGGCGAACGCCCTGCTCCTCGACGCCCACGTCGAGGGCTACGGCGGGGCCGGCAAGGCATTCCATTGGTCACGTCTTCCTCCAAGCGTCAACTGTCACGCCGTTTTGTCTGGTGGGCTCACACCTGCAAACGTGGGCGATGGCATCGTGCAGGTACGGCCGCGTTTCCGGACGCTGGCCGTTGATGTGAGTTCCGGCGTCGAGGCCACCGCTACCGGAGGGGCCTTGCTGAAAGGCATCAAGGACGCCGGGAAGATCAATCAGTTCGTCGCGGCCGTGCGCGCCGCGGACCAACTCCTCGCAAGGTCTCCCCATGTCTTCCTATCAGCAACCTGATGCCACCGGCCACTTCGGCCACTACGGCGGCAGTTTCGTCAGCGAGACGCTGACCCACGCGATCAGCGAACTGCGCGACGCCTACGCGAAGTACCAGAACGACGCGGAATTCCTGCGCGAATTCCACTACGAACTCAAGCACTTCGTCGGGCGGCCCTCGCCGGTCTACCACGCCGAGCGGATGAGCCGCGAACAGGGCGGCGCGCAGATCTACCTGAAGCGCGAAGACCTCAACCACACGGGCGCGCACAAGATCAACAACGTGATCGGCCAGGCCATGCTCGCCCGTCGCATGGGCAAGCCGCGCGTGATCGCCGAAACCGGTGCCGGCCAGCATGGCGTGGCGACCGCGACGATCTGCGCGCGCTACGGGCTGGAATGCGTTGTGTACATGGGCGTCAACGACGTCAAGCGCCAGAGCCCCAACGTCTACCGCATGAACCTGCTCGGCGCGCGCGTCGTGCCCGTGGAATCCGGCAGCAAGACCTTGAAGGACGCGCTGAACGAGGCGATGCGCGACTGGGTCACCAACGTCGAGAACACCTTCTACATCATCGGAACGGTGGCGGGCCCGCATCCCTACCCGATGATGGTGCGCGACTTCCAGAGCGTGATCGGCAAGGAATGCATCGAGCAGATGCCGCAGCTCGCGGGCAAGCAGC